>DASQBW010000299.1:0-6188 GCA_035635015.1 Draconibacterium sp.
GTCGAATAGGCCGCTACACCTTCCGATTGCACATCAATATTCATATTCAACATTGCAGTAATATCATCCCAACATGGCTCATCGATCCGAAACATCAGCCAGGGTTCATCCTGCCATATCCAAACCATTTCAGCAATCCTGTCTGCAAAATTCAATCTTGCGTTTTCTTTTTGCTCTTCACTCCAGGAATAGTAGTTTGAAACGATTGTATTAGTGAGTACTTCATCACCAATATAGTTCAATACGCGCGCCAGTGTCGCTAAATCTGATTCCAGCGCACTAACAATACCATTAGCACCAATCACCAAGCCATTCATAAATCTTGTTTTTCCGCGCACGGTAATCTGGAGATCCTCATTTACAGGATTGTAAGAAGCCTCAAAGCCACCTGTTCGGGTATCAGTTGGAGACATTGATTGAGGACCATAAATTCCATGATTGACAAACGCCTGTTTGGCTTGCATTATAGCCTCATCACAAACCGAATCTGCAGTGTTTTCACTTCCTGCTTCAGCTAATTGCGTTGTTTGTTGTGCTTGCTGCGGGAAAAAATTTGTACCATTAGACTGATTCATCTGTGTTGAAGGATTCATACTGGTATTTTCCCTGTTGTAATGTGGTACTCCTAACTTCATATTATTACCATTCTATATATACTAATTCATTCGTCCACGGCAGTTTCATAACGGAAATATTCCACTGCAACTTATCCAATAAAATGTCCTGAGCTTTGCGTTCAATGATTAATTGATATCCCCGTTCTTTTTTAATAAGTTTCCCATTTCGATTAAGGAACAGCTGTCGCAAACCGTCAGGTCCTGTGTTCTTCAACGCCGGCCAGTTCTTTATTACCTGCTGAAGCAAGTTCTCAGCTTCAGCCAGCACCTCGTCGTTTAACAAACTTTTTTGTGGCAGTGGAGTTGAAAGAGGCACTCCACACAAAAATTTTTCAAATACCAGATTACCTTCAAAAAAGCTGGTTTCGCCAGTAGCCAGAAAATGAATGGACTGCACTGCTTTAAACCTGGCTTCCTTTTTTATATTTCCGTTTTTGTCAAGCCAGTTAAACTCCTTTAAGAAAGTAGTTAAAAAAGGACCCAATATTATAAGTCCCGCATTCTTTACCAGGATATCCCGGCTACTCTTATCAAGAAATGGGGGCTCTTTTTTGTCGGAAACAAATTCTTCATTTTGTATGGTTGGTTTATTATCAAGAAGTGAATTTGCCGACTCATTGGATCCTTTTACTACTATTTCATCAGTTTTTATCCCTATTAACTCGTTGGTTAATTTTCGAATCTCATCTTCCGAATCAGGAAGAAATAACGCAACCGATTCGGATGTAAAATACCGGTGCAATTCGGACTTCAAATTCTCTGTTTTTTCTATTATTAATGCAGCCAGCTTTTCTATATTTTCCTTTTCTGTACGTGATAATTTTATCAGTTTATGTAAACATTCCTGCTTGTCTGCTGATTCAATGGAAACCATTGATAAACATTCGAAAAGGTTATTTCGAAAGTCGGACTCTGAGTTTTTAACGAAATTCATAAAACGCCCGGTATCCCTAACAACCAAGACCTTTAACGCTCTTACAAAATCAAAAACTACTTCATCTGCAAACTGCAATACCAATCGTTTAACCGCATTTGTTTTGCTTTTCAGAACATTTTTCAATGCATACAAAAAATCATCATTTGCAAGGTTATCTTTCCATTTTTCAGGAGAAGTAATTTCCGAAATATATTCTTGTTTCGCATACCAGGGCAAATAGCCGTTTTCAATAAAAAATAAGAACGCTGCCCGGTGGTTTTGTCCTGGATTAATGAGCTGTTTCATTCCTTCAACTGTGCGCAATATTTCATCACTTTCCAATTCCACCTCTGCCAATTCTGTTGGTCTGTTGAGCTGTGTTCGAATGTTTTCTAACAGGTTATCTTTTAATGCATTCTCATCTTCCCAATCCTGAAGCGAGAAATCAATATTCAAGCGATCAAAACGTATAATATCGGTTCCATTATCACATTCATCAAATAATTCTTCCAAAATCGGGAACACTTTTTCTTTCAAGTAAACTCCGGCAGTGTTATTAATGCGATGTGCTTCTTTTTCACTTTCTGTATTTACTTCAATAAATACTTTTTCGATAATATGTTTTTGTCCTGAATACATTCTATTTTAAGTACTTATTATTTGCATTTTTCCTCTAAACACCTTACATTTGAAAACATAGGATTCAGAGATGAATTACTGGGTTGGTTGACATAGCGATGATAGTGCAAAGCGTTAGCGGTCTTATTTATGTCTGTTGAGTTTAGTACAGTTTTCAAAGTGTTTTTTGCCCATCGGGATATCATTCGAAGTATACAATTTAGCGACTGATATCCTTTTTTATTTGGTATCTGCAAGAAAAGCTCAACTTCTTCGTTAGGCTCGTCCGAAAAATACTCGATTACACTAGTAAACTCCGTTTTTCCGGCCTTCGCAAGCCTTGAATTTGAACTTATCTTATCAGGCCCCTCCTGTTTCATACCAATACGATTTATATACTTCCTCATAACTAAAGGTCTATCGCATCTTCTCCCGAAGGTGCACCAAAATAAATATCAGCAAAAGCCGTGTAGCGCTCAATCACCTCATTAAAATCGTCGGAATACAATTCATTGGTTATATAAATTGAAAGTTTTGTAACGCCCGTTTCGCTATGCAGATATTTTCGGAGCTGCACAAACAAAACCAAATCATCGTGTGTATTCTTTTTATTGGCTTTGAAGTAATCTAACATGGCGGAACTTACCCAGTCGCCGGTAACCCAGTCACCATCCAACTTAAACTGCAAATCGGTTTCAGTCAATTGCTGGAACTCTGCTTTTAAAGTTCTCAACGTTCGCTGTATCTCTGCAGGCAACTGGCCTGTACGTGTTATCATGCGGGTAAGTTTTAACCGTTGAATTTCCGGCTGTGTTACAATTCGTTCTTTCATCAGGTTCCATTTTGCCCACTTACCATTAAATTTTCCGTAATCATCGTCCTTATTCACCGGAGCAATTTTATCTTGTAAGGCCTCATAAAATGCCGAATTATACTTTTTCAAATCGCGGCACCGCATTGCATCGGCTCTAAATACCAGGTTATTGCGGAACATTCCATTATTACTGTAAGTGTAAATGGGATTGGAGTAATTGAGTGTAATATCTCGTAAACGAATGACAAACGAATCTTCTTTTGCCCGCACAATTACAAAACGTTTCTGGCTTTCGTTAAAATCGAAAACCACTCCTTTGTCAAATCGGGTATTCAATGCCTCGGTTATGGCATGTATTCTTCTGAAAAATATTTGCTGCAAGGGAATACGAATTGTTGTTCCCCGTGCACTTAATAAATTTTGCCCGTTAATTCGGTATTCCAGAATCTGCAACACATATTCTTTAGGCATTATTTTATTTCTACTTTGTGTTCCTTTTGTACTGCGTGCCAGATTATTCAGGTATTTCAGCGAACTGATCCATGGATAGGTACATTCCATAAGCGAACAACAATTGTGCTGCGCCGATTCTTCAGCTACGCGAAAAGGCAGATACAAATCGGCCACAACTGTGTTTTGTCCGGCAACCAAAAGAAATGTTCCACCTTTTACAACACCACCTCTGTGTTCTGCCTGCGGATACTTTCTCAGGAACTGTGCAAAAGGATTATCCGCATCGTCGAGCGGAAGTACTTTGCAAGTAAAATCAAGTCCGTTTATTTTGATCAAGCTGTCGATCTGATTTTCACATTCTTCAACATCGAGTCCCAAATGTCCTTCAATACGGAAGAAATTATATTCATCGGTGCAGAATTTTAAGGGATGCTGAACTTCAGGAACATCGGCCAGCTCATTTGTAGTGTAGCTGAGATTATAATCATGTTTCAGGTTTGTTGTTTTTTCAAAACTCCACGATCTCAGGAATTCTGTATCAAAATTGTAGTAATAAGGAATTGAGCGACATCCCAATTCGCCATTAAGTTGCGATGGAGTAATACGAATGACTTGCTCACTTTCGTTTAAATTAACTTTGTAATTATCCAGTAGCTGTTGTGCCCTTGCAATAAGGCTTTTTATCTTATTCCGGTTAAATTGTTCAGTAGCTGAAAGCGGTGATTTGTACACACGGTGCCGAAAAGTCTGGTACAACTCTGTTTCATGAAGCCGGCCAAGCAGCAAATGTTTTGGAAACGAATCTATTGCCGGCGAATATTCTACATTAATGTGTAACAGCAGTTTCTTAATTTCATTGTAAGTATCGATTACATCGGCCAGTAAATCGTAACGGTATTGAAAATCGACAAGTGAATTGATTTTACTGAGACTGAGTTTCAACAATTCATCGATTTTTGAAGAAACTGAGTCTAAACCAAAATGCTCAAAAATGACATCGTAAGCTTCTTTTAAATTGGATATAATTGTTTGCGAAAAGGCTTCCAGAAATCGTTGACGCAATGTTGCCTCATTGTTCACGTTCAACAAGTTGATTCGGGGCAATTTTATCTCCGGCAGTTCCATATACAATTTGGCCACATTGTGCCAGATAAAAACCGGGTCGCTCTTCACGATATGCTCCGCACCTTTTTCATTAACCAGTAAAACCCGCAGTTTCTGAACCTGTTTTATTCCCTGGTTGTCGCAATCGATGCTGGTACACAGATTCCCTCCATCTTCATACGACTCGAGGTAAAGCAAAACAACTTTATCCTCCAGTTTCAGGTTGTTCAATTTTACGGCATCATTGCCACTTCCGGGAAAAAGCTCCCACATATCAATTGCATCAGAATCCTTTCTGAATGGCTCGTATTCTCCTAATTCATCTGTAAACTTTTTATAATGCGTATAAAGAATCGTATCCTCAACCAACTCCGATGACAATTTCAATTGCAATAAATCACCATCAGTAGTAATTCCCACTCCCTGCCTAATTTCTATGGTGCTGTCGGTATCAAGCGGATCATTTTCAACCGCTTGATGCATATCAACAGAAAAACCGCAAACAATTCCAACACCATCCAGAAATACCTTTGCAAGTCTGCTCTGATCATCCAAATAATTTACAAACTCATTCAACTGCCCGGCAGTCAATACCTGGTTTTCGACAAAAGTGTGGTAGCCGGTTGTTATTTTTGCTAATTTCAATTCCATCGCTTTTCAATTAAAGGTTTCCTAAATTTGTGCGGCCTAAAACAATCTTTCCTCCCAGCAAATCTGCGTCATCATCGCAATCTATAAGTCTTCCGGTTGGATATATCGTATTCAGTTCGGTAAGTATCGTTATCAAATCTTTTAGTTTCGTCTCATCCTGTTCCTGCCCGGAGCCTGTTTTTGCCAGTAAAAATTCATGATAAGCTTCTTCAAAAAGCATCATTTCATTTTCCTCATCAGCAACAAGTTGCGCACGTTCGCCAATCCAGCAAATACGGGCAAGCACATGTGCAGGAAGTTCTTTACGTATCAATTCTTCCATAAATTTTCTGAAATCCATATTCCTGAACCGGTGTGTCCATCCCGGCAAGACCACCGTAACCCGGTATGAATACGGATCGACTGGTTCACAACTTGTACACTGTTTGGTACAAACGGGCATAAATTGTTGCTGCAATCCGTTTTCGCTGCTTACATCGGGGCGGAGCAAAATGTGTTCAACAATGAACATCCCCTCTTCAATGAATTCCACAGTGAAAAATTCGATCATCTCAAGGATTGCCACCTTCAGTTCTTCGGTTGTATCGTAATACAAGAACTGGCGGGCAATAATTCGGTCAGTGCTACCCGGGTCGGCATTTGTATTTATTACATCGAAAGAATATTTACCTGTTGGCGACACCTGAATTTCAAAATTCCCCACTTCCTTTTCATCTTCCACTCCTTCAGCAAAACCCAATTCAACTGTTTCTGTCCGGGTTTCTACAATTTTTACAATGGTCAGGTAAAGTTCGTCTTCGGCCAAACCACGCGTATTGTATTCTTCTGTAGACGAAAGAAAATAAACGCCGTCATTGTTTTTTACATGCCAACGAAATACTTCTTTGCCATCAGAATTGGTGAGCGTGTAGGTTTCGATAAAGGAAGGTGAAAGATTGCACCGTTTAAAATCTTTAATACCACTTAGTCGGGCGATACGTTTTTGCGCACCCGACACATTGTCGGTATCCCAAAT
>DASQBW010000300.1:0-3959 GCA_035635015.1 Draconibacterium sp.
GGTCTGTATTATACCATTGCCTATTCGTTCATGGTATTCCCATTGGCTATTTTTTATATGATGGCTCTGGCTCTGCTGTACGATAAAAACTGGACTAAAAAGATTCTAAATCCGGTATTGGCGGTAGGAAGAACAGCTTTCAGCAACTATGTATTACAGAGCTTAATTGGAATAATTACATTTTACGGAATAGGTTTTGGATTAGCGGAACAATTTGGCCCGCTGGCCTGGACAGTGTTTTCCGTAATTGTATTTGCTTTCCAAATAATCATCAGCAACCTTTGGTTGAAGTACTTTCGTTTTGGTCCGATTGAGTGGGTTTGGCGCAGTTTAACCTACAGGAAAATTCAACCCTTTAGAATTGTAAAATAGAAGTCGGGGTTCGCCTCATTCTTCCAAAATAAATTCTATTCACCAACTTTCACACTCATCAACTTTTTCTGGTCCCGAATTAGTAATTTTCCATCAACAAGCGCAATGGGAGCCCAGTTTTGCCCCGTTTCAAGCAGCTCAGCAGAAGCAAGAGGCTTAAATTCCGAAGCATCAGGCTGTATAAGATACAGCTTTTTACTGCCGTCCGTTGCCAGTATAAGTCCGTCAGCCACTATCATACTGCCTTTATCAAAAGAAGGTGAACGCATTGTTTTCCACATAATCTCACCATCCATATTCATACAGCACAGACCATCGCGTTTACTGTTTGTAGAGAATTGAGCATAAAAATAGCCGTCGTAATAAATTGGTGGTTTGGTGTGATCTCCAAAATCATTATGCTTGAAAAGCTCTTTAACAGAATAACTGCCATCCGTTTGTTTTTCAACTTTTATCATTACCACACCATAATCATAGCCCCCTACGGTAATAATTCTTCCTTCACCAATATCAAGAGGCGGAGCTACCTGAATCTTATTCTCCCAGTTATCGTATTCCCAGAGAATTTCTCCTGTTTGTGGTTTTAGCCCCATTATCCTTCCCGGAGTCATTTCAAGATCTCTTTGCGTAAAACTATTCGTAGATGAAAACGCCATTACAATATGATCCTCGCCTGCAATTTTTGCAACAGACGGGCTTGCATAAGTTTCATTCCATTTTGCATCGGTCTTCCATACAATGTCTCCTGTTAACTTATTATAAGCAACCAATCCGGCGTAAGGATCCTTAGAATAAGATACGATTAACAAATCGCCATAAATAAGCGGACATTGAGATATTGCCCACATTGGTAATTTGGTTCCTCCAAAATCTGTCATTATGTTCTTGTTCCATATCGGTTTATGTGTGTTTATATCAATGCAGTACAGTTCTCCGTATGTGCCGCATGAATAAATTCTGTTGCCATCAATAGCAGGGACACTTCTTGAACCCGGAAACGAAACTGATCCCGGTGCATCATAACTGTAGTTCCATAATTCTTCTCCGCTGTTAAAATCAAAACACCGCATAATGTCACCAATGTTATCATCTCTGTCGAGCAGATAAACTTTACCGTCCTTTACAACAGGGCCACCATAACCGATACCAACATTTGCTGTCCATAAAACTTCAGGACCAGACTCGGGCCATTCACGTAAAATTCCTTTTTCAGGTGAAATACTGTTACCATCAGGGCCAAGAAACTGTGGCCAGTCTTGCGCTTTAACAAAAATTCCGGAAGAAAGAAGAAGAATAAACAGGATGAGCTTTTTCATGGTTATACTTTTAATTTTATTAGTTCAAATTTCGGTACTCATTGGGCGATACTCCCACTTGTTTTTTAAACATCCGCGTAAAATGCTGAGGATATTTAAATCCTAGTTCATAAGCAATATCGCTGATTGATTTACTGGTATCAAATATTTTTTCTTTGGCTACATCAATGAGTTTTAATTGTATATGTTCCAACGCTGATTTGCCTGTTTCTTTCTTCAGCAAATCTCCCAAGTAATTGGGCGACAAATACAATTTTTCTGCGCAGTAGCTAACAGTTGGAGAGCCAAAATCAAGTGGCATCTCCGAAAAGAAATATTCATTCAATACTTTTTCAAAGCGCGCCAATATATCTTTATTAACATGGTTGCGCGTATTGAATTGACGCTCATAAAATCGTTTGCTGTAATTCAGGAAAAGCTCCAGATAGGATACAATCAGTGTTTTACTGTGGGCATCAATCGGATGTTCCAATTCAAAACTAATCTTATCAAAACAATCATTAATAACTTTCCGTTCCTTGGTTGAGAGATGTAGCGCTTCATTGATTTCATAAGAGAAGAACGTGTACTCTTTTATAATCCTGCCCAATGTTGTTCCGTAAATCAGGTCGGGATGGAAGATAATAGCATGCCCCTTAGCCTGTTGTTTTTCACCATTATCTTCAATTCCGTAAACTTGCCCTGGTGCTATAAATAAGAGTGTGCCTTCTTCATAATCATACGTATTGCATCCATACATCAGATTTCCACATTTCGCTTCTTTTAAAAATATGGCATAAATCCCCATTTGCTTTCTAAAAAAATGAAAAGGCTCTATTTTCGAGAAATCAATAACACTAATCAATGGGTGCAAAGTTTCCTGGCCAATAAAATTGTTGTATTCAGTAACTGTATTTATTCTCGATATTTCATTCATCATTCCTGTACTTGATATCCCTTACAAATGTAAACATCTAATAACTAAAAAAATAGCCCCTGTTGAAGAATCCGTAATAATGGTAAGTAACACTGTGATTATGGTAATTTTTATAGGTTTTTTTCCGCGAGATTTGTATCGTGATTAATACAATAACTTAAAAGTAAGGAGAAACGATAATGATTTTAAAAGAAAAGTATACACTCTCGAATGGGGTAAAAATCCCAAAGCTTGGACTCGGAACATGGTTTATTTCCGACGAAGATGCTGCACAAGCAGTAAAGGATGCCGTAAATTTAGGATACCGGCACATCGACACTGCCCAGGCCTACCAAAATGAAAGAGGTGTTGGAGAAGGTATAAGAAATTGTGGTGTAGCCAGAAAGGAATTATTTGTAACAAGCAAATTGGCAGCGGAGATAAAGTCTTACAACGAGGCAGTAAAAGCAATTGATCAGTCGTTTGAGACAATGGGGCTCGATTACATTGATATGATGATTATTCACAGCCCAAAACCATGGATGGAATTTCACGAACAAGATGCACACCTTGAAGGAAACCGTGAAGCCTGGAGAGCGCTTGAAGAGGCATACAAGGCCGGAAAATTACGTGCAATAGGTGTATCAAATTTCCAAAAAACAGACCTGAACAATATTCTAGGTTCATGCACTGTAAAACCAATGGTAAACCAAATTTTAGCACATATTAGTAATACCCCCATGGAATTAATTGATTATTGTAAAGGAAATGACATACTTGTTGAAGCCTATTCACCTGTGGCACACGGAGAATTGATGAAAAATACAGAAGTGAAAGCAATGGCTGAAAAATACAATGTATCTGTGCCCCAATTATCTATTCGTTATTGTTATGAACTTGGGTTGCTTCCATTGCCTAAAACAGCAAATCCGGAACACATGCAAAACAATGCCGATGTTAATTTTGACATCTCAAAAAAGGATATGGAATTATTGAAAAACCTAAAAACCATTGAAAACTACGGAGAAGCAAGCATTTTCCCGGTATATGGCGGTAGGCTAAAATAATTATCTAAAAAATACAACTCTAAATGAAAAACGCAGTATTCTTCTGTATATCGTTGATTTTTATGTCCACCGTAACCTGCTCCGAAGAAGTTGGTCAAACAAATGTTTTAGTGCAGGCTGAACAGGACACAACTGCGGCGACAGATCCTAAAGCTACAACAGAAAATGAAACTAAACAACTATGGATTGGAAATCCATAGGTTCAAAAGACAAGAAAAATGAAATTTTTCTATTTTACTCAAATATCCAATTCCCCTTTTCAGTATTGGGTTTCTCCCGATGATGTTCAAGATATTCCTGAACCATTTC
>DASQBW010000301.1:0-2529 GCA_035635015.1 Draconibacterium sp.
CTACAGTAATGTCATTTTCGCGTACGTAACGATAATTTACTTCACCTAGCGCATTTTGGTGTTTTCCTACCACGACGGTTTTATCGCTTTGCCAAAGCATAAAAATATCGTCGTCGAAATTTTTTAGCAGGTACTCTTCGGTAGCCAGGCAGTAAAAAGGATTGTTATTTTTAAGTACGATACAAAGCATAATTATAAATTTTGAATCCAACGTTGAAAAAGAACATCGTAAACACTGTAATACGATCGCCCATCAGAACTATGCTCTTTGAAGATCAGTTCTTTCTTTAATAATGAGTTCACAGAGCGGTTGACCGTTGACGGACTACCTAATTTATGATCCTGCATAAAATCTTTTGATGTAATATTATATACTTTCCCATCCGTAGCTACCGCTTTTAGCAAGTTCCATTGCTGTTTGGTAAGCATATCTCGATAGCCAAAAAATACATACTCCTGTTCTTTTAAAATTTTCAATGCCTCTTCCTGCCACATTTCGGTTTTTATATTTTTCCCCGAATTAACAAAAACCCGGTTACAAAGTAATTGCACATAATAGGTATGTATGTTTGTCCACTCCAGTATTTCGCCTGCCGTTTCAGGTAAAATGTTTTTTTTATGGTCCGAAAATTTCGATACTATAAACGATTGGTATTCGTCAAAGTTAATTTTGTCCAGTTTTAAAAACTGAGTACTCCTGAAAAATGGTTTGGCTGGATTTGTAAAAATATCGTTCATTAAATGTTGCTGACTACCTGAAAATATAAAAACCACATTTTTTAACTGCTGAATGATTCTTCGCAACCATGCCTCCACGTTTCTTTCGGGATAATTCAGAATTTGCTGAAATTCATCAATCGCAAATAAAATCCGTTTATCCTGTTTCTCCAAAAAATTAAAAAGCGATTCAATCTGATGTTCACTCTCTGCAGGCTGAACATTAAAAGTAACATTTGGCTCGCCCGAAAGTGAATCAAAGGAAATTACAGGTCGTAATGATTTGATAAAATTCCAGATTCTTATACCAATACCTGTCTTTTCGGGAACTGAATTGAGAATTGCTGTTGTAAGCGCATTAAGAAAATCGACACTGTTTTCAGTCGCTAAAATGTCGGTGTAAATACAAATCAGGTCTTCCGACATTTTGTATTGCAAATGTTTTATAAGTCCTGTTTTCCCGATTCGTCTGATAGCAACCAAAGTAGTTGACTGTCCGCCATTAATGTTGGAAATCAATGTTTCTGTTTCCTCTTTTCTGTCGCAAAAAAACTGCGGATCATAATAACCGGTTGTAGGAAACGGAGTTGTCGGTAGTTTCATTTTCATGTTACATTATTTTTCGCATTTTGCAATTTACAAAATGTAACTTACAAAATGTAACTTAACGGCATAAAAAAACCACCCGTCAACCGACGGATGGTATATAGTTAGCATATTGCTAATTCACGGGCTTAACTTAACACTCTATTTCCGGTAAATATTAAAACGACAAAAACCGCCTCTGCTCTCAGAGGCGGATTCAATCTTAAGTTACTACAACCTTTAGTTAGAAGATTGCAGCTTTATTTTAATATTGTCTTTGTTGGCTTCTACATTTACAACTTCCGATTTCTTTTCATAAGAAATGTAAGTTGTAACAATCTTATATTCTCCCGGCTTAACACCTGCAAACGAGAAATTTCCATCAAAATCGGTGTAAGCTTTTTTGTCGGTTCCTTCCAACTTTACTTCAACACCTACAAGCGACTCTCCTGATAATTCGTCGGCAATAGATCCTGAAACTGACATTGTTGCCTCGCTTTCGGTATCAGTACTTTTCGATTTGTTGTTGTTTTCTTTCGCATTTACTGCTAAAACTGAAATAACAAGTAATGCTGCAATTAGTACCTTTTTCATTCGTTTATATTTTTAATTTTTAGCTGTAACTCATGTAACTCGCATAATCACCTTTCGACATTTAAAAAGCTTTTCAATATGCTCGTTTCATAATATTCATTTTTTGTTTTGTCGATCTTGTACTACAAAAATACAGGATGACAATTACGGAGTAGTTACACAACTATTACAGTTTAATTAAATCCGTTTTTATTTTGTGCAGCCAAACAATTAGTTTTTTCGCTCACTAATCAGGTTTCCTTGCTCATCGTATTTCTTCCAGATCCCGGTCTTTTCACCCTTATCATATTCCAGTTCGTACAATAAATTTCCGTAGTCGTTCCAAATAATCCATTTGCCATGTTTCTTGCCGTTTTTATAACGAGCAACCGACACCTTAATTCCGTGTTCGTTATACATCACCCATTTGCCGTGCATCAGGTTATGTTTGTACGAACGTATTTCGTTAACATGCCCGTTTTTAAAGTAAATGGTTGTTTTTCCGTGCTTCTCACCATTCTTTATTTTTACCTCGCTTTGCAGCGTATTATCGTCGTAAAAACTCTGATAGGTTCCGCTAAACTTTTTGGAATCCTTGTAATAAATTCCATCAATCTCTTCAATTTTTTGTGCTTTTGATGCAGTGGTTATCAA
>DASQBW010000302.1:0-1925 GCA_035635015.1 Draconibacterium sp.
CCTCATAATTAAAATGAAACGAAACTTCTTCTACTTTGCCTGGCGTGAGTTTCTCCGCTCGGCATCAAAAAACAAAAACATGGCCACCAAAGGTATTCTTATCTTTTTCGCCATTTATTTTTCGCTGGTGGCTTTTTTTATGGGCTTCCAACTTACCGAGAATTTAAAGGATCTTGAAAACCCGGTTCAGGCATTCAACGCCATGTTACTGATTTATTTTGGTTTTGAGCTCGTTCTGCGAATCATGATCCAAAACCTGCCCACCTTTGGCTTTCAACCCTTTTTATTACTACCCGTAAAACGCAAACGTATTGCGCGCTACATGCTTAACAAATCGTTGCTGCATTTTTTTAATGTTTTACCGTTAATATTGGGGCTGCCGTTTGTTATCCGCATTGCCGCTCCAACACTGGCACCACCAGTATTTTGGGCCTGGCTGGCAGCGCTGTTTTTTATGATCTTTGTAAACCACTTTTTGGCGCTGTACATTAAATGGCGAACCAACGAATCGGACATCCTGTTCTACAGTTTTCTGGGATTAGCAGCCGGCTTAACCGCCATCGATTATTTTAATATCGTCGACCTAACCGGTGGCTTCGGTAAACTCTTCGATTTTGTTGTGGCAAATCCATACGCTGCAGCGATTTTCCCATTGGCAATAGTTGCTCTGTACTTTTTAAATCAATCGTATATCAATAGCCGCTTTTACCTCGACGAGCTGAGTAAAAAGAAAAAACAAGGAGCTACACACGATTTCTCGTGGTTGAACAACGTCGGCGACTACGGGAAAATGCTGTCGCTGGAGGTGAAAATGATTATGCGCAACAAACGTCCGAAGAATACGGCAATGATGTCGGTACTGTTCCTTTTTTATGGGCTTTTAATCTATAAATCCAATGGTGGAGAAGCGGTTCCCGAATTCATGATCGTTTTTGGCGGTATGTTTATGACCGGTATTTTCAGTATGATGTACGGACAGTTTTTCCCGGCCTGGCACGGTAAATATTATCCGCTGCTAATGGCACAAAACGTACGCATGAAACAGGTTATTCAATCGGCTTTTTTCCTGATGGCAGTAACCAACATTGTGTTTTACCTGCTTTCGCTTGGCTATATGTACATTTCGCCAAAAGTGCTGTACATTCATTTGGTAGTAATGTTGTACAATGTTGGCGTTAATTCGTGGGTTATTTTTGCACTCGGGCTAAATAGCAAAAAGGCCATTGAACTAAATCAACGTGCAGCATTTAATTACCAGGGCGTAGGCGCAACGCAGTGGCTGATGGCCTTCCCGGTTATTTTTGGCCCGGTTGCATTTTACGGATTACTTTCGTGGGCATTCGGAAATATCGTAGCTTATATTGTTTTGGGGTCGCTCGGTTTTATCGGAATCATCCTTCACCCGCGTTTAATCGACTATTTTACCAGTCAATATTTGAAGCGTAAACATAAAATGATTTACAACTACAAATCAACCTAAAGAAGATTGTGCTACTTAGAAATAAAACAAAAAATTAACCATATGCCGGAAGCACGAATTTTCAAACTTCGTTCTTCCAGCTTCAAACTTTTAAAATCATGATTCAAGTAAAAGATCTACAAAAAATATACAACGGAACTACAGTTCTGAATCTCGCAGAATTAAACATTGAAAAAGGCGAAATATTTGGACTTGTTGGTAATAACGGTGCCGGAAAAACGACCTTCTTTTCACTGGTTCTCGACCTGATTCGGGCTAGCAAAGGCGAGGTAGTAATCAACGGATTGCAAGTTTCAAAAACCGAAGAATGGAAAGAATTGGTTGCTGCTTACATCGATGAAAGTTTTACAATTGGCTACCTTACTCCCGATGAGTATTTCGAATTTATTGGCGAATTACGCGGTTTGAATGCCAAAGACGTTTCCAATTTTCTGGAAGATTACAC
>DASQBW010000303.1:0-4827 GCA_035635015.1 Draconibacterium sp.
ACTTAAACCAACAAAGAAAACCAAATGAAAACCAACATTTTTATTCTTTTATTAGCCATACTTTTTGCAAGCGGACAGAGCTTTGCACAATCCGATCTGTTTTCAATGGAGAATGACGGACAATGGGTAAAAACCAAAAACGCCCATCGTCAATCGCAATTCCCAAAAGAACATCCCGATGGGAGAGTATGGTTTCAGTTAAAAGCACCGGAGACTGCTAAATCAGTAAAACTTAATATTGGGAGACATCAATATGACATGCAAAAAGATGCCGAAGGATTGTGGAATGTAGTAATTCAGGGTGCTGATCCGGGATACCAGATTTATAACTTCGAAATAGACGGCGCACGTTTTATAGATCCGGGAAGTTTGTCGCTCTATGCTAATGGCGTTGTAAGTGTTCTTGAAGTACCTTCTCCAATTGATAACTTTTATACAATGAGGGACGTCCCTCATGGAGACGTTAGCGAGCACTGGTTCTATTCTGATGTAGAAAAAAAATACCGTCGCTCATTTGTGTATAAACCTGCAGAGTATGAAAAGAATACAAACAAACGTTACCCCGTTCTTTATTTGCAGCACGGTGCCGGCGAAGATGAAACTGAATGGACACATTCGGGTTTAATGAATATTATTCTCGACAATCTGATTGCTGACGGAAAAGCAGTACCTATGATCGTGGTAATGAACAATGATTTTGTGTACAGGCCGGGAGAAACCACTGAAGGACGTATGGCACTGGCTCCGGATTGGGCAGGTAACTTCGAAGAGATGTTTATCAACGAAGTTATTCCTGAAATTGATGCTTATTACCGCACTATAGCCGATCCTCAACATCGGGCTATGGCTGGTCTTTCACTGGGAGGTATGTTAACCAACCGGGTAGGAATGAAAAATACCGATATGTTCGCTTACTATGGAATCTTTAGTGGTGGAGTAGTTGGCGATCCGGCTACTGCACACGATGGAGTGATGGCCGATGCCGATGCATTTAATAAAAAGGTAAAATTGATTTTTGAAACTTGTGGTTCGATGGAAAATCCAGAGTCGGTTGAATCGAATGTAAAACAGCTAAAAGATCATGGCATAAATGCTGTTTCCTATGTGTCGCCAAATACAGCTCACGATTGGATGACCTGGAGAAGAAGTTTTTACCAGTTTGCGCCTTTAATTTTCAAGTAAGAATTCAACCATAAATTATTAACCAACTAAAGATAGACTAAAATGAAAAACAAATTTTTTATGCTGTTAGCAGCGATAGTTTTATCGGCTGTTTCTTGTTTCGCTCAAACATTTTCTATCGAAGATGACGGGAAGTGGGAAGTAGGTGTAAACACTCACAGGGGGGCACGTTTCCCCAAATTACATCCTGATGGCAGGGTGTGGTTTCAGTTTAATGCTCCTCCTACAGCACAATCTGTTAAACTCAGTATTCTCAAATCCGGAGAAGAGTATGACATGCAAAAAGATGCGGATGGTTTATGGAATGTTGTAATTCCAAAAATGGAACCCGGAAACCAGATTTATACATTCAACATCGATGGTGTTCATTTCAGAGATCCGGCAAGTATGCCATTCTACACTGGAGGTATAACAAGTGAATTTGAATATCCTGCTCCTGATGACGAATACTATTTACGGAGAAAAGATGTTCCTTGTGGAGATGTACGCGAGCATTACTTCTATTCTGAAGTTGCACAAGAATTCCGTCGTTCATTTGTATATACGCCGGCTGAGTATGAAAAAAATCCGAGCAAGCGCTACCCTGTTTTATACCTGCAACATGGAGGAGGTGAGTCCGAGTCGGAGTGGGTACATGCTGCAAGGATGAATATTACCCTGGATAATCTGATTGCGGATGGAAAAGCTGTACCAATGATTGTTGTGATGAACAACGGTTTTGTGACCAGGGCCGGTCAGGAGGGGCAGGCACCAAGGCGCGGTGCGCCGGGCGCTGCTAATAACGCTCCCGGCGGAGGAATGCCAGGTTTCGCTTCTGCGTTTGGAGATATGCTATTAAATGAAGTTATCCCGGATATCGACACCTACTACCGCACGATTGCCGACCAGGAACACCGTGGCATGGCTGGTTTGTCCATGGGCGGTATGCAAACCAAGCCAATTACCTTGGCTAATCTCGATAAGTTCTCGCACATCGGAATTTTTAGTGGCGGCCTGATTACGCCGGAAGATGTCAATAATACGCCGGATTTTAAAGAAAAAGTCAAACTCCTGTTCATGAATTGTGGTAGCAAGGAAAGACCTGAGGCGATGATGGCGAATCAACAAGCCCTCAACGAGATTGGCGTCGACAATGTGGCCTACATTTCACCTGATACCGCTCACGAATGGATGACCTGGAGAAGAAGCTTCTATCATTTCGCTCAGCTTCTGTTTAAGGATTAAGTGACAGAATCAAAAGATTGAATCAATTTTAAAAGAATATTTATTAATTACTAATTAAGAGATCACAATATGAAAAACAAGTTAATGATAGTTTTATTGACCTTGCTTTTTACAGGCGGGGCAACTTTTGCACAAACATTTTCGATGGAAGATGACGGGAAGTGGGAAATAGGCGCGAACACTCACAGGGGTGCAAGATTTCCCAAATTACATCCTGATGGCAGGGTGTGGTTTCAGTTTGAAGCTCCTCCAACAGCACAATCCGTAAAACTCCACATTGCCACTGAAGAATATGATATGCAAAAAGATGCAGATGGTTTATGGAATGTAGTCATTCCTAAAACAAAACCCGGAGGGCAGATTTATACATTTAACATTGATGGTGTTCATTTTCGTGATCCTGCAAGTTTGCCATTCTACACGGGCGGAATTACAAGTGAACTGGAATATCCAGCTCCTGATGACGAGTATTATTTAAGAAGAAAAGATGTCCCCCGCGGCGACGTACGTGAGCACTATTTTTATTCTGAAGTAGAACAAAAATTCCGACGTGCATTTGTGTACACACCGGCTGAGTATGAAAAAAATGTGAATAAACGCTATCCCGTTTTGTACCTGCAGCATGGGGCAGGTGAGTCTGAATCGGAATGGGTACATGCCGGACTTATGAATATTATTCTTGATAATTTAATTGCCGATGGAAAAGCTGTACCAATGATTGTTGTAATGAACAACGACTTTGTGTACAGACCAGGAGAAGTTCCCGGCCGTATGGATTTGGCTCCTGACTGGGCTGGCAACTATAAAGATATGCTTTTTAACGAATCGATTCCGGATATTGAAAAGTATTACCGTACTATCCCTGACGCACAACATCGTGCTATGGCCGGTCTTTCACTAGGAGGAATGCTAACCAATCAGGTAGGTTTGGAAAATACCGATATGTTTGCCTATTACGGATTATTTAGTGGCGGCCTTGCCGGCGATCCAAAAACTGCACATGGCGGTGTTATGGCTGATGCTGAAGCATTCAATAAAAAGGTAAAACTTATTTTTCAAAGTTGTGGTTCGTTGGAACGCCCGGAAGGTATGCTTGCCAATATTGAGGAACTTAAGGCTCATGGAATAAATGCAGTAGGTTATGTGTCGCCCGACACGCCTCACCGTTGGATGACCTGGAGAAGAAGTTTTTATCATTTCGCACCACTGCTTTTTAAATAGACAATAATGAAGAGGATATTTTTTATATTTTTTCTGTTGGCATCGGTTTCTTTATTAAATGCCAATGGAGCCACACATAAATTAAAAAATGCTCCAACTCCCAGTGCCGGTCACGGTAAGGATATTGGAGATTTTAAAAGCGGTACCTACACCATGTCGAGTGCAGGTCTTGAACGTCAGTATACCATTGACATTCCCGAAAACTACGACAAGAACAAAACTTATGTGTTGATTTTTACCATGCACATGATGGGCGGACACATGCAAACAATGATCGACCAGAATTTTTACGGACTTAAGCCTTATGCCGAAAAAGATAATATCCCGGTCATTTTTGTGGCACCCGAGGGATACACAGACCGTTCGCCATGGCGCGGTAACGACGATAAAGACCATATTTTCTTTGCCGATATGCTAAAGCTGTTTAAGGATAAGTTGAGCATCGATACTTCACGTATTTTTTGCTGCGGTTTTAGCTTTGGAGCAATGGTAACCTACTCGCTATCATTAAATTTCCAGGATGATCTGCGCGCGGTTGCTTGTTATGCTCCGGCGAATTGGAATATTTATCTTCCTGAAAATAAGCACAAACCTCTTGCATTTTATAGCACAACCGGAACCGAGGACGGTCTTTGTAAGTATGTTAACTCGGATGAGCTAAAACAAGGTGGTAAATATTGTGTTTTGACACATTTGGAAGACAATGGGCTTAAAGAACTGCCTGAAATTCCTACAGCAACAACAGCTACACATGTCACTACTGAGTTTGAAGGACTACCGGAAGAATATCCTGTAGTTTTTGGCTCTTTCGTAGGTGGACATACCGAAAATGTAAAGGACCCGGGATCTGATGTGAATTGGATTGCAAAAGAAACCTGGGATTTCTTGATGCGGTTTTAATGATTTTATGTAAAAAGTTAAACTAAATAACTATGAAAATATTAGCTATAATTTTTATCCTTCTGGCTACTGTTTCTGCACTAAGTGCTCAACCCGGAAGAAGGCAAAGAACGCCGACTCCAAATGATAATTTAGTATCATTTGAAGTGAATGATGATGGAAGTGCAACTTTTCGTTTTTATGCTCCCGATGCTGAAAAAGTAGAACTTGGAGGTGACGTACGAGCCGAAAAAATTGAAAAAGCCGATAACGGGGTGTGGACAATGACTACAGCACCAAATATTGATCCAAGTGCCTACC
>DASQBW010000304.1:0-1780 GCA_035635015.1 Draconibacterium sp.
CGTTGCAGGCTTACCCATTGATCAAAAGTTTTATCTGTCCAGTTACTAATGAAATAGCAGGTTCCTTCGCTGCGGTTAACTCGGTTAAACCATAAGCCCATTTCAGCAAGTTCTTCAGGCATGACATCAATCTTTTGTAACATGGTGTTTATTGCCGAACCAACCATTAAACGGCCTTCGCCACTTTGCGCTTCCGAATAATTTTCAACAGCATTAAAGATAAGCGACGAAACAATCGTTTTCAGTTCCTGCTCCTTCTCCTGATACTTATTAAAACCGGCAACTTTGGTTGCGATTTCGTCTTCAAAAATAATTGTGGCTCCTGATTCCGACAGCTGAATAAGTTGTTTAAAGGTGTTTAACGGAATATATTTACATGCCGGAACGATAATGGTTTTGTAGCTGGCACCCTGAGCTTTTAACATCCCGTTTTCAAACGCTAATTTACCGATTTGTTTATCTGAAATATAATCAAAAGTATACCCTTCATTTAAAAGTTGCATACTTAACTCACGTGTTAAATCTTCATTGCTGGTTCCGAAATGCGGAAGGTTTCTGGCATCCCTTTCTGTCCATGCATCTGAAATAGGGAAGTATAATAATATGTCGTTATCGGGTTTTGCGTTTTGCATAAACGACTGACTATTGCTGATGTATTCATTTACGGTTTTAAGATCGTTCCACCACGAGTTTGTCGGTGCAAAATGAACGGCCGCATAAAACATCCATCCCGGCCATTGATCCTCTACCGGGGAATAAGGTGTTCCGTGGTAAACGATATGGTTAACACCATGCGAGAGGTAGCGGTCGGCGTTTTGTTTTACATCCGAGAGGTTGCTCAAAAAGTGTTCGTTTAACCAGGTGGCAGCTTCGCAGGCAATTAATGGTTTGCCAGAAGTGTGCCCGGCAGAAGTTGCCATTTTAATGCGCATCGGATTTGTTCCTTCCGTTTCAGGAATATGGCTGGCTTCGTAAAGATCGAGAATCGCAGCCGGTGAACCATGAGCCTGATTTCGAATTATCGCATTGTGCGATTCTGCCCAATTGGCCCAGACTATTGTAAATTCCTCTAAAAGAAGATCGGAAAGTGTTTCGCGGTAATCACACAGCACCCGTTTATTGATTTCTTCATCAGCATCGCCAAATAAGGCGGGCAGATGGTCTTTTAAATCGTAGCCTCTTCGTTGTTTAAATTCATCGAAAAATGCCGGTGTCCAGTTGGCATCTCCACTGGCATCGTCAACTTCGTACGAGTCGTTAAAAAAGGCGCGCAGAGTGCTGAAGTCAATATTTTTTGAATTTTCATCAAAATCGGCTAAAAAAGTATTGAGCGCTTCCTCTGAAAAATGATCAATTACGTTTCCTTCGCCTCGTGTGCCGGCGCGTTCAACCATTTTTCCGTGCCATCCCTGAAAAACGGCATATAAATCCCAATTGCCTTCAGGTGCAGTCCAGTCCAAATTCCCGTTTGCGTTAACGAAAGCCGTTAAATCAATAATTTCTCCGGCGTTGTTGTAAGCCATTAAAGTTTGAAGCGGGAGTGGCTTTTCAAATCTCACCTGATCGAGAGCCAGTTCCTGAAGGTTTGTATTGCTGCTAATGGGATATTTTACTTCTGAAATATCTATACGTTTTCCAACAGCGCGTACGAGTGGTTGCTGTATAAATTCTACTTTTTCCTGAAGTTTTTCTCCTGCTTTTAAACTGTATTTCTTATAGTTAAGGTTTTTACATGCCTGCCCGGCGTCAATCCATGGACCACCAAAAGGCCATCCCGAAG
>DASQBW010000305.1:0-12331 GCA_035635015.1 Draconibacterium sp.
ATTTCGGGCGGAATAAAATTTCTGCCCGAACAGATTGAGGCAAAACTTGAAGGCAGCGTGGCTCTTCCCTACGCTATCAGTTCGGTGCCCGACGAACGACTGGGGCAAAAAATAATCCTTATAATTGAAGGATTAGCCAACGAAGAATTAAGAAACAACATTAAAACCCAATGCTTCGAGCTGCTTTCGAAATATGAACAACCGAAAGAAATCCATTTTACCCAACAACTTCCACGCACCCAAAATGGCAAAATCGATCGAAAACGATTAAGCCAAATTAAATAGGGGCATTCTCCTCCTCTTTGTTTATTCCCCTCATGTTAATTTTTAGAGTGTGTTACAAAAGACCATTTCTGATTTGACTGCCTTCCGTCCTGTTTTTGGATTATCAATTAAAAGTTGGTATCTAAAAACAGGATTAGCATTTGGTTGTTTATCTAATAGATGATCATTAAAACTAAGATTATGCAAAAAATAACAAATACATTCATATTGGTATTTATCCTTTTATCAACTCCGGGATGCGGTTCGTCAGACAACCAAAACAGTGAAGAACCGGCATCGGCTTATCAAAACGTACCGGAGATTAATCTTCCAAATGGTTTTAACATCCATGTGTATGCTGATGGAGTAGAAAATGCACGTTCGATGGTACTGGGTGAAAAAGGTACCGTTTTTGTTGGCTCGCGAACTGCTGGGAAAGTCTATGCTATTGTCGATGAAGATCAGGATTATAAAGGGGATAAGGTAATAACCATTGTTCAAAATATGAACCAACCCAACGGAGTAGCTTTTCGTAACGGCGATCTTTATGTGGCAGAGATTAGCAAAATCTGGAAATTTGAAAACATTGAAGATCATTTGGATGCACCACCCGAGCCGGTATTGATCAGCGATGCCTTTCCTACCGATGGGCACCATGGATGGAAATACATTGCCTTTGGCCCGGATGATAAGCTTTATGTTCCTGTTGGCGCGCCCTGTAATATTTGTTTGCCTGATGAGATTTATGCCTCCATTACGCGCATGGACCCCGATGGGAGCAACATGGAAATTTTTGCACATGGAATTCGCAATACGGTGGGCTTTGACTGGAACCCTCAGGACGATGTGCTTTGGTTTACCGATAATGGTCGCGACTGGATGGGTGATGATCTTCCGCCCGATGAGCTGAACCGTGCACCGGAGGCCGGAATTCATTTTGGTTATCCTTTTTGCCATGGCTCCGGTGTTTCGGATACCGAATTTGGTGATCAGCGGGATTGTAATGAATTTGCCGGGCCTGTTCAGGACCTTGACCCTCACGTTGCGGCGCTGGGAATGCTCTTTTATACCGGCGATATGTTTCCGGAAGAATATCAGAATACTATTCTTATCGCCGAACATGGTTCGTGGAACCGGTCGACACCTATTGGTTACAGGCTTACGAAAGTTCAATTAGACGACAATACTGCCACATCATATGAAACCTTTGCTGATGGCTGGCTAAAAAACGGCAGTCCCTGGGGGCGTCCTGTTGATGTAATACAAATGCCAAATGGTTCTATACTGGTATCGGATGATGCTTCTGGAAAAATTTATAACATTACTTATCAAAACAACCGAGGCATTTACAGCCAGTGAATTTGTCTCATTACAACAAACAAAACCGTAGCTTTCTGCCTCTAAATTATTTCAGATATTATTGTCTTTTTCTGCTTAAAGTCGTACATTAAAAAGAACATCAAAAAAAGCAGCATGAAAACAATATCATTTGTTCTGGTCGTAATGTTTTTAACGATATGGAACACAACAGAAGCTCAGTTCTTAAAAAAATTAAAAGAACAGGCGCAAAACGCAGCGGAAAGAACCTTGCTCGACAAAACCGATGAAAAAGTTTCGGAGGAAACTGAAAAAGCAATAGATGGACTTGTCAACAACGGAAAACCAGCTGAAAAACCGGAGTCTTTTGCCAATCCATCGAAAGAAATACATACCGATAAAAAAAGGGCATTTTATACGCACGATATAATTGTTAAAACGTTTGACAAAGAGAAGCAAGCCTATACCACTTCGTATTTTGATGCCAATGAAATTGCGATGCAATCCAACTGGGATGACCCGAATACAGGAAAGCCAAAAACATCCTACGTGGATAGCGAAGGCTACTTCATTTCATACAATGAGAGCAAAGGCCGCTTTGAAAAATCAAATCTCCTCAGTTCGGGAGTTATGGCAATGATGGCACCAAACATCATGATTTCGGGGTATAAACTTCCACCTGGTCCATTTTGGGAAACTTCAGAAAAACTCGACGAACAGGGGCTTAACTTGAATACCTTTATGTTTATCGAATTTGCATTTATATACCAACCTAATCACTTCAGGCAAGAAATGAATGCTGCTAATTACACCGAATCGAAGATAAGCTGCAGGGGAACCCCTGATTGTACCAAATTTAATGTAGAAGAGAATGGTTACGAGGGCAGTTATATTTTGTTCGACGAACAGGATCGTTTGGCAGAAATAAACATAATAGTAAAGGATGATGCAGCTTTAGGATCAGGTGAAGGCAAACTGGAGTTTTTCTACGAGCCCTGTGAAGTTAGTCTGCCAGCAGCAACTGAAATAAAACAACCTGGACAAGAATTATTTCTCAAAGGATTAGATCCGGGTAATAACTAAACTTTCCTGGTAGCGATTTCAAGAATTATTAAAATTAATCATCTGTAATTCATTTAAAATATTACAAGAAAAAATCGAATTGCCAGATAAAGAACACTAACAAATTTTATATGTTGTATAACTATATTTACCTGTTATCTATCCAATGTTCATATTTTGAATCAGCTATTTTATATTTCACGCTAAACATTTATCTATTACACACCATTAAATTACCCATCCATATGCACTAACTAACAAATACTTACAGGTCAACCAACTATACAACTGCACATATTATCTGATCGTCTTTTGGCGTTGTATGCAAATAGCAAGAAATCAAATTACTTAAGCGCTGCCATAAACATTCGAATGCCAACTAATAATAAATTAGGACAAACTTGATTTTTTTGATATTTTAGAAACATTCATTGTTAAACTAATTATACCAAAATCTATGTCACTGACTAAATCTAGGATAACTGAATTGGAGCAGGTAGCAAAGAAACTGCGATTCAGTATCGTAAACATGATTGGGCCCGGCGTTCCCGGTCATTTAGGTGGTTCATGCTCGATCGCAGATGTTCTAGCCATCTTGTATTTTCATAAGATGAAACATGATCCAAAAAATCCCAAGTGGCCTTTACGCGATCGTTTTATTCTGAGTAAAGGGCATGCTGCACTGGCGCAATACGCTGCTCTCGCCGAATGCGGATATTTCCCTAAGGAAGAGTTTAAAAACATCAAAAAGCTTGGTTCAATTTTACAGGGACATCCTGATATGTTAAAGCTGGCCGGCGTTGAGGCCAATACCGGTTCTCTGGGGCAGGGACTTAGCATTTCTTGTGGAATTGCCCTGGCCGGGAAACTCGACAAACTGGATTACCGTGTTTATTGTGTACTTGGTGACGGCGAAATTGCGGAAGGTCAGATATGGGAAGCTACAATGGCTGCCTCATATTATAAACTAGATAACCTCACTGTTTTTCTTGATAAAAACAGGATTCAGGCAACTGGTCCTATCGCCGATCGGTTTAATACAAATCCTCATGTTGAGAAATGGCTGGCCAACAACTGGCATGTGATTGAAATTGACGGGCATAATTTAGCTGAAATAGACGAAGCCATAACAAAAGCACAAGCAATTAAAGGTAAACCTACAATTATCGTTGCCCATACCGTTAAAGGCAAAGGGATTTCATTTGCTGAGAATGAAGCTAAATTCCATAACGGAGTGATGACTGAAGAAGAGTTCGAAATTGCACTGGGTGCTGTAACAATTTAAAAAACCAAAAACACTATGGATAAGCAAAATTGCAGGGTTGTCTACGGGCAAACCTTAGTAGAGATGGGCAAAGAAAATACAAACATTGTCGCCCTTGATGCCGATCTCAGCAAATCAACCATGACTTCATTATTTCAGGAAGCCTATCCTGAGCGGTATTTCGAAATGGGAATTGCAGAACAAAATATGGTTTCGACTGCTGCCGGATTGGCTATCTCCGGTAAAATCCCCTTCATCAATTCTTTTGCTGTATTTTCAACCGGAAGGGTTTACGACCAAATACGTCAGAGTATTTGTATTGGGAAAGTAAATGTGAAAATTATTGGATCCAGTTGTGCGCTTTCTGATTTTGCCGATGGTGCCACACATCAGGGGATTGAAGACATTGCAATAATGCGGGCGATTCCAAACATGACCGTTTTGGCACCGGCCGATGGTATTGAAACAAAAAAAATTGCAAAGGCTGCCGCAGATTATGATGGCCCTGTTTATATCCGTATTAACAGAAACCCTATGCCGGATATGACAAATCCTGATGAAGAATTTAAAATTGGGGAGCCTGCTGTCGTTCGCGAAGGAAACGACCTCGTGATTTTTGCCAATGGCTATATGCTGTGGAAAGCACTAAAAGCTGCAGAAACTTTGGAAAACGATGGAATCTCAGTTCGAGTGGTTAATGTAAGTTCGCTAAAACCAGTAAATGAAGAAGCCATAAAAAAATTGGCCAGCGATGTAAAAGGTGTAATCACCATGGAAGAACATTCAATAATTGGCGGGCTTGCGAGTATCGTAACCTTTATCTTACGCGGGGGAAGTATTCCAATTGAGCCTATTGCAATTAATGACTCATTTGGGCAATCTGCTCATGGATATGAAGAACTACTGGATCATTACGGTCTCACAGAAGAGGCAGTCATTAAGGCTGCAAAAAATATACTTGGCTAAAACAAGAATAAACCTGATTGTATAATATAAAATATTAAACATATTGCTATGAAGAATAAGATAGGATTTATAGGTCTGGGAATCATGGGAAGACCTATGGCACTAAACCTTATAAAAGCCGGATACCAATTAGTTGTTAAAGACATTAATCCGGTTCCAATTGAAGAACTCGTTGCAAACGGAGCTGAAAAATGCAATTCTCCAAAAGAGGTGGCTGAGAACTGCAACATTATTATTACCATGCTACCCAACTCTCCTGAAGTAAAAGAGGTGGTATTAGGAAATAATGGTATTCTGGATGGAGCCAAACCTGGGACAATTCTCGTTGACATGAGTTCTATTGCACCACTCGCATCAATCGAACTTGCAAAAAAGGCAAAAGAAAAAGGTGTTGAAATGCTGGATGCACCTGTTAGTGGTGGCGAGCCAAAAGCAGTTGATGGCACCCTTTCTATTATGGTTGGTGGTGAACAAGCTATCTTTAACAAAGTTGAGGCTATTTTAAAGGTGATGGGAGCTTCTGCCGTATTAGTTGGTGAAATTGGTAGCGGAAACACTACAAAACTAGCGAACCAAATTATCGTGGCACTTAATATAGCGGCCATGTCGGAAGCTATGGTAATGGCACAAAAAACCGGAGTCGATACCGAAAAAGTTTTTCAGGCAATTCGCGGAGGCTTGGCAGGCAGCACTGTTCTTGACGCTAAAATGCCATTGGTTTTAGACGGGAATTTCAAACCCGGTTTCAGAATTGAATTGCACATTAAAGACCTGATGAATGCTTTAGACACTGCACATGAACTTGGAACACCAATTCCACTCACAAGCACCGTAATGGAATTTATGCAGGCGCTAAAAACGGATGGAAAGGCAGGAGATGATCACGGTGGAATTATCCAGTTTTATGAGAAACTGGCCGGAGTTGAAGTAAGAAAAAAATAGTGTGAACGTCTTACGAAACTAACTAATTAACTATTAAAACTTTTCAGTTATGGTTTATATCATCCTGCTTGTTTTCTGTATCTTTTTTATTGTCTTTTCTACAACAAAATTCAAACTTCATCCCTTTCTGGCGCTGCTTTTTGCATCCATTATTTTTGGTGTTTTTTCAGGCATGCCGCTTGAAACTGTTGTAGAATCTATTAACGGTGGATTTGGCGATACAATCGGATATATAGGAATTGTAATTGTTGCAGGGTGTCTGATAGGCACTTTTCTTGAGCAATCAGGCGGAGCATATCTCATGGCTGAAAAAGTACTCAAGCTGGTGGGACAAAAACATGTTCCGGCAGTAATGGCAATTATCGGATATATTATTTCAATCCCGGTATTTGCAGATTCGGCATTCGTTATTTTATCGCCGCTTAACAAAGCACTTTCAAAGAAAGCAAAGATTTCGCTTGCCGGATCTGCAATCGCCCTTGGATTAGGACTAATTTGTACGCATTGCCTGGTACCTCCTACTCCCGGCCCTATTGCTGCAGCCGGGATATTATCAGCTGATATAGGGCTTGTTATAATGTTTGGTGTCATCGTTAGTTTATTTGCTCTTTTTGCAGGATGGTTGTTCGCTACAAAATATGCTTCAAAAACTTACATTAATCCTGATCCTAAATTGAGCGATGCTGAAATTGCTGAAAAGACTAAAACGGCACCTTCTGCTTTTAAAGCGTTTTCTCCAATCGTAATTCCAATACTGTTAATTGTTCTAAAATCGGTTTCTGATTTTCCAACAAACCCGATTGGAACCGGAGTAGTAAAAAATATAATTGGATTTATTGGCGAACCCGTAATTGCCCTTATTATCGGAATTCTTTTGGCATTTCGTCTTCCGCAAAAACTCGAAAAAGTTATGCTTTCTACCACAGGATGGGTTGGAAAAGCATTGATGAGTGCAGCGATCATCATATTAATTACAGGTGCCGGCGGATCATTCGGGATGATATTACGGAATTCCGGAATTGCTGATATAATCGGCAGTTCGCTAACCGATGTAAAAATTAGTATCTGGCTTCCCTTTTTACTGGCAGCAGCATTAAAAAGCGCACAAGGTTCATCAACCGTTGCACTAATAACAACTGCTTCAATTATAGCTCCGCTAATGGCCGCATTAGGATTTGATACTTCAATAGATAAGGCGCTGGTGGTATTGGCAATTGGAGCCGGATCAATGGTTGTATCGCATGCAAACGACAGCTTTTTCTGGATTATTACACAAATGAGCAATATGAATGTAAAAACAGGCTATAAATTACACTCTCTTGGAACGTTTGTAATTGGCTTAACATCGATTGTTGTAATCTGGATTATTTACATGCTAAACCTGTAAATTGAAAATAAGGTTTTCCACAAAAAAATTATCAAGGCGTTAGAATAACTTTAATTAATCCGGGTTCTTTATCGTGTAAACGTTTAAACCATTCTGCTCCATCCGAGAGTGGGACTACGGCACTTATTAAAGTATCAACATCAATGGCACCACCTACTATCATTTCCAGGCATTTTGGATATTCTCCACTTGAGATATAAGTACCATATATACTAATTTCGCGGGTAACAATTGCCTGCAGCGGCATTTCAACTTTTGGGGCATAGTTGCCAATCAAACATGCTGCACCACCTTTTTTAAGACAATCAATTCCCATATTAAACGTTGCATTAATACCAACGGCATCGAATACAACATCAGTGCCAAGCCCATCAGTTAGCTTAAAAATTTCCTCACTAACATTTTGCTTAGCAGGATTAAATGCTGCAACGGCACCAAGCTTTAGGGCAAGATCCAAACGTTCCTCATCCATATCAACAGAGATGATATTTTTGTGCCCGAAATGTTGCAATGACTGAATAACCATCATGCCGATCATTCCTGCACCGATTACAACACAGGTATCACCATTTTTTACAGGTGTTTGATTAATGGCGTGTACAGCAACCGATAGTGGCTCAACAAGAGCTGCTTTCTCAAATGCAAGACCCTCGGGCAATGCATACAAAATGTTTTGAGGAACAGCCACATATTCAGCCATGGCACCATCTTGTTTGTATTCATCGCACGAAACACCAAGAACCTTCCGGTTACTGCAAAGATTTATCTGGTTTCTTTCACAAAAATAGCATGAACCACACGAAATTGTTGAATCAAAAGTTACGTGATCTCCCAATTGCCATTTATCTACTTTTAAGCCTTTTTCAATAATTACCCCTGAAGCTTCGTGTCCCATAATAACTGGCGGAATCCTTCTCCCGGTTGTACCTGTATAACCATGAACATCCGAACCACATATTCCACAAGCTTTAACCTGTATTAGCACTTCATTCTCTTTAATTTCCGGCTTCGGAAAATCTACACTTTCCAATTCAAAAGGTTTTGTATAAAGTAAGGCTTTCATCTGTAGTTAAATTCGTTATTACAATATAAGAACGTTGTTAAAAATAGGTGAATAAAAAACAATTCACCAATTTCAAACAGATAAAAACAATTAAGGTTGTATTAAAAACATACTTGCATAAAAACCAATCGATTTATGGAGATCATTTTGAAACAACGACCTGATTAAAAGTTTCAGTAGGTCAAAAATCTCTTCGGTTAATCCGTTAAAATTTACAGCAGGTTGAATTCGTTAAAGGAAGAATATTATGAAATCTCTATTTTTAGCACCTGCCCGGTAGAAGGAGTAACTTTAAAACGGTTGTCGATGCGATGGCCAATTATCCATACGATCTTTTTACCACTGCAAAGCAGCCAGGTGTTTTCTTTTTCGTGCAGGGGCATTTTTTGATCGATAAAGAAGTCACTGACCTTTTTGAAACCGGTCATTCCCAGCGGCTGAAAATAATCGCCTTGTTGCCACTTGCGCATCAACAGCGGAAATTCTATCTCATCAAAATCAATACAGCCGATTTTTGGATCTTTAATAATCTCAAAGTCTTTGGCGTCTAATCGTTCAATTGAAATATCGAAAGGTGCAAACAATTCCATATCTCCCTCTTCGATGTAGTAAACGCGATCCTGTTCGCTTTTTATTTCAGATAAAAACAACGCATCGCGGTCTTTTACGAGGCGATGTGTTTTCGAGAAAAACTGTTTTCCTGAAAGCGTATCTAAACTTTGATATACAGCATCCACCACGCTGGCGTTAAATCCATAGCCCGAAAGGATCTCGAGCAAAACCATTTTCGAATGTGCCGAGTTTTGCAGTGCCGGAATAGAAATTATCGACTGCTCTTTTTCTTCCTTAATAATGAGCTGAATTTCGCTTTGAATGGCAGTTGCATAAACATCGTAGGCAGCTTTCAGATGCTCAACACTCGCCATAAAGTTTCTTTTAAAAGCCGGATTCAATTCCGAAAATAAAGGCAATATTTTATGCCTCAAAAAATTTCGTTGATATACGACTTCGCTGTTCGATGAATCCTCGCGATAAGAGATATAATTTTTATCTGCATATTCTTCAATGTCCTCGCGACTTGCAAACAATAGCGGACGAACCAGTTTCCCTTTTTTCTCTTTAATCCCGGTAAGACCTTTAATTCCCGTTTTCCGCGAAAGATTAAGAAAAAAGGTTTCGATCAAGTCGTCCTGATGATGCGCAGTTACAATCAGGTCGTACTCATATTCCTTACGAATTTGTTCAAAGAAATTGTAGCGCAACTCGCGTGCTGCCATCTCAATTGAAATCCCTTTTAGTGCAGCGTATTCTTTAGTATCAAAAGTTTCGAAGTGCGCCAATGTTCCGTGTCGCTCCACCTGTTCACGTACAAAACTCTCGTCCCCATCCGATTCAGTACCACGTAACCTGAAATTACAATGTGCTATTCCATACTCAAATTCCAACCGTTCGAATAGATGCAACAGAACCATACTGTCGATACCACCGCTTACGGCCAGCAATACTTTTTGCCCCGGCTTAATTAGCTGTTTTTCGTTTATATTTTTTATGAACTGATCGAACATGGACTTCATACTTTTTTATCTCGTCATCCTGAACTCCAGACTGCTGACAGACAGGTGTATCGTGATGATGTCAAATTACTTTTTCATTTTACCTACCGATTGAGCAATATTCAGAATTACTTCAACCGCTTTAAGCATCGATGGAATGGGCACAAACTCAAATGGTCCGTGAAAATTATGTCCACCCGCAAAAATATTGGGGCAAGGAAGCCCGTCGTATGATAGCCGCGCACCGTCGGTCCCTCCGCGAATAGCTTTTATTTTGGGTTCAACCCCGGCATCAAACATTGCCTTTTCTGCAATATCAATAATATACTTTACAGGCTCCACTTTTTCGCGCATGTTGTAATACTGATCAGCAATCTCCAGCTCTACAATATTTTTCCCATATTCGATGTTGATCAGTTTTATAACTTCGGTTAACAACTGTTTTTTCTCTTCAAATTTATTTTTATCATGGTCACGAATCAAGTAGCTTAACTCAGCTTCTTCAATTCCACCATTCATCGACAAAAGATGATAAAAACCTTCGTATTTTTCGGTATGCTCCGGGCGTTGTGTTGGCGGCAACATGCCAATTATTTTGTGTGCTACCAACAGGGCGTTTATCATTTTATTTTTGGCAGCTCCCGGGTGTACACTTTGTCCTTTAATTTTAATGGTTGCTCCGGCGGCATTAAAGTTTTCATACTCCAATTCACCAATTTCACCACCATCAAGCGTGTAGGCAAAATCAGCCCCAAACTTTTCTACATCAAAATGATCCGTGCCTTTACCAATTTCCTCATCTGGGGTAAATGCTATACGAATTTTTCCGTGTTTTATATCCTGAGAATTTAACAGTTGTTCTGCTGCTGTTACAATTTCTGCCACACCGGCTTTATCATCGGCACCCAACAATGTTGTACCGTCGGCAGTAATCAAGTCTTGTCCTTTGTAATTCAATATTTCAAGAAATAGTTTCGGATCGATACAAACATTATTCTTGAGATAAACCGTACATCCATCGTAATTCTCCAAAATCTGAGGTTCAACATTTTTACCCGAAAAATCAGGACTTGTATCAACGTGTGCAATAAAGCCAACCACGGGACTCTCGCTAACTCCTTTTGCCGGAACAGTTGCTGTTACATAACCGTACTCATCCATTTCCACGTCGCTCAGCCCAATCTCTTTTAACTCTTCTACCAGTTTTTTCATAAAAACCAGCTGCCGGTCGGTGCTGGGGTAAGTTTTACTTTTAGGATCGGAAGTGGTGTATTGTTTCGCGTAATTGATAAATCGCTCTACTACTTTTTCCATTCTCTTATTTAATTTTTTTATGTGCTTTTTTCACGTGGTTACAAATTTATATTTTTTACGTGCTATAAAAACTGATACTTGTCCTATACATCGTCCGAATTAAAGGAAAATCCCAACCGTTTGCCGGTAACCATTTTCGAATGACTCATTTTCTGTCGCATCTGATCAACGGTGGCGACCTTTACCTGGTCGTAAACCGGCATTAACAAATCGAACTCAATGCTGTACTGTATGGCAGTTTCAACAATTTGTCGCACAAATCCGGGAGAAATTGTATCGGTGGCAAAATCTTTCACTACCTCATCAGATTGCCGTTTCCCTTCAACGAAAAAATGTTTGTCTTTGTTTATAAAAATCCTTGCCACCAAATAACCAAGGTCGTTTACACGGTTGTACTTGAATGAGTCGGCCAGAAAATTATAAATATTGATTACTCCACAATACGAACGTAAAGAATCCTCTTCGATGTACTTTGTTTTCCACACCGGATGTTTATCGTCGAACTCAAACACATTGGAGTGCATGCTGAAAATCAGCAAATCGCCCCCCACTTTAAACTCCACTTCAAAAGGTCCACGATCGTTATAATTTGGTAAAGACACATCCGGGACTTTCCCTTTTACCGCTTTCTGATAATCTTTTTCAAGCTGATTCAGTACCTTTTTAAGGATCTTGAAGGTTAACTGAGTATTCTCATAGACCTGTTGTTTTACCGTTGATTTTATAACCAGTGCTTCAAGAAACGAAGCCCTAACTTCTTTTTCTGTCATAGCATACAATAATTAACTTTTAAATGTACATAATTACTGAAAAAAAAGAAAGCAGCCCGGTTGAGCTGCTTTTATATTTTTATTATCATTTCGGTCCGTCAGTTGACGGACGGGAATGAAATTAATAGGCCAATGCAAATAATACTCTGCGCATTGAAGGTTTACCCGAATAGATACAAACTCCTTCTTCCTCTTCGTATTCCAGAGGCAAACAACGAATCGTCGCTTTTGTCTCGTTTTTAATCAGATCCTCGGTTTCCGCCGTACCATCCCAGTGTGCAGAAATAAAGCCACCTTTCGTTTTTAATATATCTTTAAACTCTTCCCAGCTATCAGCCTTACGGGTATTTTCGGCCCGATAATCGTATGCTTTTTTGAAAATATTTTGCTGAATATCTTCCAACAATTTTTCAACGTACTCGTCGATAT
>DASQBW010000306.1:0-2299 GCA_035635015.1 Draconibacterium sp.
ATTCCCCCGGTTAGTAAAATTCCATCAACCTGGCCATCAAGCACAACAGCCATTTCGCCAATCATTTTGGCCACCTGGTAAAATAATGCTTCCTGAATGAGCTTTGCCTTCGCATCACCATTTTCCACACGTCTCTCAATCTCAAGTGCATCGTAAGTCCCCAAATATGCAACAAACCCACCTTCTCCTACCACCAATCTTCTTACCTGTTCCTGCGATAAGTTACTGTTAAAACATATATCAATCACCTGCCCAACTGGTAATGTTCCCGATCGTTCAGGGCTAAAAGCACCTTCTCCGTCGAGTGCATTATTAACATCGATTACCCGGCCATTTTTATGCGCGCCCACCGAGATTCCTCCTCCAAGATGAGCAATGATCAACCTCAGTTCTTCATATCGCTTTCCCACATTTTTAGCATGCAAGCGCGCCGTTGCTTTTTGGTTTAAGGCATGAAAAACCGACTGTCGTTTAAACCGCGGATGTCCGGCAAAACGGGCAATATCATCCAATTCATCAGTAACAACAGGGTCGGCAATAAAAGCTTTTGCATTGGGAATTTGCAGGGCAATGTAATCGGCAAGCATTGCCCCAAGATTACTGGCATGATGCCCCATAACGCCATCGCGTAAATGTTTAAGCATAAGATTATTCACCTTGTAAACGCCCGATTCCAAAGGATATGTTAAACCACCCCTGCCAATAATATACTTAATCGCATCCACTTCTATACCTGCTTCAACCAAAGCTTCAATAATTAAACCTTTACGGAAAGCAAACTGATCTATAATTTTTTCATAGCGCAGCAACTGTTCCAGCGAATGCCTTATTGTTTGTGCAAAAACACAATCTGCCCCAAAATAAACTGCAAATTTTGTGGAGGTTGAACCCGGATTTATTGCAAGAACCTGATGCATTGAATAAATTACGTTATACTTGCCTGGTAACTCACAATAGATGCGAGTGCCACTGAATTTAATTTTGTTTTACGGCTATCGCCACGGGAAGATACCACAACCGGAACTTTTGCCCCGGCAATGATTCCCGACATTTCGGCATTCGCCAATTTTGAGTTGGTTTTATAAAATACATTGGCAGCATCTATGTTTGGGAACAGCAAACAATCGGCATCGCCTGCAACCGACGATGTAAAACCTTTTATTTCTGCTGCTTCTGCATTTATGGCCACATCAAGAGCCATAGGACCATCCACAATTCCTCCCTCAATTTGGCCGTGCTCGGCCATTTTGGCAATGGTTGCACCATCCATGCACGATTGGATGGAGATAATTATTTGTTCAGTTGGAGCAATTACTGCAATCTTCGGCCTTTCGATACCCAACGATTTTGCGGCGCATATCAGGTAATTGGTCATTAAAATTTTTTGCTTCAGATCGGGATAGGGCAATACTGCGGCATCGCTAAAAACCAACATTTTGTAATAGTTAGGATTATCAACTACCGAAATATGGCTTAATGTTCCTTTTGATGGCACCAGGTTATATTCTTTTTTTAACAGGATTCGCATAAACTTATCGGTCGGCACCATACCTTTCATCAAAACATCTGCTTTCTCATCATGAATAAGTTCAACTGCTTTTTCTGTTGCTTCATTTGCAGTACTGCAGTGATAAATTGTATAATCGTTTACATTAATTCCAAGTTGATTACATGATCCTTCGATAATCTTTTTGTCTCCTGTAATAATTGGTTTTACAAAACCCAATTCTACTGCATCATGCATGGCTTCCAGGGTATTTACATCAACACCGTTAACGGCTACCACCCGTTTAGGAACCTGCTTTTTTACTACCTCAAGAAGTTCAGAAAAATTATTTATTCTCATGGTCTGGTTTTTATTTCTAATATACGGCTACTGAGATTCACATGCACTAACTTTTCTCAGCTATTTTTATGTTATTAACCATCAGCAAGAATTTCAATTTTATAATTCGTTGATGAAACATTATTGTTCATTTAGGATTTTGTACTATTTCCAAGAAAAAAATTGAGATCTGGTACCAGAGCACTTCTGTTTACCGATTTCTCAAACTGCTATTTGACCGGTTCTTTTTAATTAGAGCCACTGCCTGACGCTCAACACAAGAGTCAATTCTTTTAAAAGTAAGGAAAAAGCCGATCTTTTTCAAAAGCAACTATATGTTTTACAATCAACAAGATAGTGTTGTAGAATATATTAAAAACTTTTCTTCTAATACGTTTTTATAGTAATTTCAGAACCTGTTTTTTTAAGTTGTTTTTTTAATGTTCAACTTGATTTATTCAAAATTACCATACC
>DASQBW010000307.1:0-4099 GCA_035635015.1 Draconibacterium sp.
GAATTAATTCTTTAAGTCCGTTTATCATTTTCTTTTCCAGAAATGATGAAAACTCAACAGACGAATACGTTCTTCCCTTCTCATCGAATAAATGGATTTCTTTTCCCGGAGCTATTTTTGAAAGTATAAGTTCCCCTTCCCTGGCCTTCTGAATTTCCGGGCTGGTATTTTTTCCCTTTTTAATATCAGGGATAATTTCCATCTCAAAATTAACGTAATGTTTTAAACGTTTTAAATATTCCTTCATACCATCTCGCAAATACGATGCGTCTGTTTTACCAACAACCAGTAATGTAATTTTCATTCACTAATAAGTTTTCTCTGAATTAGAAAAAAGCAACGAATAACCGTCTGAATACGAAGTAAATAAAATTATGTTTTTACTCCAATCGTCTAATTGATTTTTAATTTTATAAATTTACAGTAAAAATAAGCGTAGATAAATGTTTTTGCATAGTTTTTGTTTAATATACACCGTACTGCGTAATATACCCAGAAATGAAAAAATTAATACAAATATTTTCGATTATCCTGATGCTTTGTGGAACTATAACCGTTTCGGCAATTACCTTGCAGGAAGAAAAGATACCCCAGGAAATTGTTACAGGATTTAATACCGGAGACGCCAAAATGCTTTCATCGTATTTTAATCAGAACGTTGAAATGGTGGTATTGGAAAACGACAATGTTTACAGCAAAGCTCAGGCACAGCAGATAGTTGCTAATTTTTTTAGCAAATTCCCTCCAAAGGAAAACTCCTTCTCTACGCTTCATGATGGAGAAAAAGCAGATTCGAGATACGTTATTGGGAAACTTAAAACTGAAAAAGGCGAATTCAGGGTTTACTTTTTACTCAAAAAAAGCGGAGAAAAAGATTACATTCATCAATTGCGAATTGAGCAACAATAATAGCCTTTATGGCAACGGAAAAAATTTCTTTTGAGCGACTGAAGAAACTGGGCGAAAAAGCTGTTGAACGCGCCAAAAATATCTCGCTACCACTTTTTGACGGAGTGCCGCTATACGATGTAATGCTGTTTTTTTGGAGAAGTATCGTTGACGGATCGATTACAACACGTGCCTCAGGAATTGCATTTTCGTTCTTTCTTGCTTTGTTCCCAAGTATCATCTTTTTATTCACCCTTATTCCCTCCAGTGGTTTTGAGCAAGAACTTTTTACCATAATTCATGAGTTAGTACCTGAAAAAATATGGCCTGCTATAGAAGAAACAATTGCCCAAATTATTTTGGAGAATACAGACAGTTCGGTAAAATCATTCAACTTTCTTATGGCTCTTATGTTTGCTACAAATGGTTTCGTTTCCATGATGAGTGGTTTTGATGCAACCGTACATAATATTAACAGACGAAAGTGGTGGAGCCAATACATAACAGCCGTTATCCTGCTGGTTATTTTTACGTTGTTACTTGTTGTAGCTATTGCAATGTTAACGGGAGGACAGGCATTGATTCACTACCTTGAACAAATTGATATTCTCCGTGACCACTTTTCAGTAATTTTGCTTACCATAGGAAAATGGATAATTACCATTATCATATTCTTTTTTGCCTTTTCTTTTTTATACTATATGGCCCCTGCCAAAAAAACAAAATGGCGGTTTATCTCCGCTGGAGGAACACTGGCAACCGTTTTAAGCATCTTCGGTTTTGTAGGAATGAAATACTATTTAAACAACTTTAGCCAGTATAATATTCTATACGGATCAATCGGGACATTATTGGCAGTGCTTCTTCTAATGTATGTTATGTCTTTAATTCTCCTGATTGGATTTGAGCTAAACGCCAGTATTTACCAGGCACATACCTACCAGGAAGATGAGTAGGGAAGGATGACGGATTAATAAACAAGGATTAAGAATAATTTTAGGGTAGTGTCTTATCTGTAATCTCAACCAATCTTTTCAATTTAATTCAATCTGAGACTGTTAACTACCACTACAAACTAAATACGAAGACTGTGAACTATTTCTTCCCTTGTTTAAAAAGCAATTCCTTTTCTTGTTTGGTCAGACTATCGTAACCCGATTTTGCAATTTTATCCAGAATACGATTGATCTCGTCCTGTTGCTTATGCTTCTGACGGTTATATTCATGATCGTCGCGCGGAGGTTTCCGGTAAGTAACTTTCATTTTACTTTTATGCTTGAAAAGTACGTCGAAAAACCCGCCAATTTTATTTACAAGGTGTACCAATCCTGCTCCCATATCTTTACCTTTTCGCAATTGATAAATGTAAAACCATCCCCAGAAAACACCGCCCAGGTGAGCAATATTTCCTCCCGGATTTGTTGATGAAATACCAATAACCGATAATAATACGTAAAAAGCAGCTACATATTTCAACGGAATTCGTCCTATAAAAAACAGGTGAATCTCACGATTGGGATCGTAAAAGGCAACAGCCACCAACACAGCAAATATAGATGCAGAGGCACCCAATAACAATCCGTAAACAGAATCGAAAGCCGGGAAAAGGTTATACGCAATTATGTATAAAAATGCTCCCCAAAGTCCACCCATCAGGTAAACACTTAACAGTTTGCTCCCCTCAAAATGGTACAGAAACAACTGCCCAAACCAATACAGACCGACCATATTAAACAGGAGATGAATAAATCCCTGATGTAAAAACATGTAAGTTATAGGAGTCCACGGGCGTTGCACCAAAGTCTCGGTAACCGAAGGAACTGACAACCACTGATAGATCGGAAGACTCTGTCCGCTCAGGTAAAAAAATACCCCAATAATTTTCAGTACGAGAAAAACACCGATGTTGATATAGATGAGCCGGGTTAAAACCGATCCCTCTTTAAACGTTCTTTTTATATCACCTGCAATATCCACAATCTTTTCCGCTGATTTTAATAAAAACGATTCGAATTTTTATTCCAGTATTTAATCATAAAATATCCGAACAGCATACCACCGAGGTGTGCAAAGTGAGCTACACTTCCCTGAATTCCGGATACGCCAAAAAACAATTCCAAAGCACCATAGCCAATTACAAAATACTTGGCTTTTATTGGTATTGGCGGGAATAGCAACATCAACTCGGTGTTTGGGAACAACATTCCGAAACCTAACAATATCCCAAAAACAGCACCCGAAGCACCAACAGTTGGAGTATTCAAAATTGCGTTTAATTTGCCGGCCAGAGGATCGCTAAAGTTCTTTCCTTCGCTCCAAATCTGGTAACCCACCTCTTTTACGTAAGCAATTTGGTCGGGCGACATTTTTCCAATCAGTGAATGGTATTCGAAATAAGTTACCACCATGTGCAATACTGCAGCTCCAATTCCGGTTACCAAATAAAATGTTAGAAAACGTTTTGGGCCCCAAACACTTTCGAGCACTCGCCCAAACATATACAGGGCAAACATATTGAAAAAGATATGCCCGATACCTCGTGAGCTGTGCATAAACATGTAAGTAAAAAACTGGTGTAGTCTAAATTTTTCCGACAAAGGAAAGTGCAAGCCTAAAATCGGATAAAGATCTGTTCCGGATTGTTTTAACACAATGGTTATCAGAAAAAAGACAACGTTGGCAAGAATTAAATTCTTAACCACCGGAGGCATATTTAACATCGGACGGTATCTCATAATTGTAAAATTCGAAGACCGGAATAATCTTTCTTTCCAAAATCAACGATCTTCAGTTGCTTATTGTTTTAATGATCAGGCGAGATACAATGACCACGCCAAAATTTAAAGCGCTCAAATTAACGACATTCTGTCACTTTGAAAAACTTTTTTCGATATCATCTGTCGAAATAATGGTCAACACCTTTTTCCCATCGGGCGCAAAGTTGGGTGTTGCACATGCGAATAAATTATCAATCAGGTGATCCACCTCTTCCTGTTTTAAATCGGTTCCATAAGCCAGGGCTGATGCTTTTGCCAGCGAAAGTGCAATTTGCTCTTTGGCTTTTGAGCGTGCATCAACCTGCGATGTTTTATATTCTTCCAGTAATTTCTCAAGAATCAATTCGGGTGAAGAAATATCTAAAACTCCGGGTGTGCCGTTTATAATGAACGTGTCTTTTCCAAATTCGCGAATATCAAATCCCAACGACAAT
>DASQBW010000308.1:0-4879 GCA_035635015.1 Draconibacterium sp.
TAATACCTGCAACATTCAGATTTGTTGGATCAATGTAAATCCGAGTCGTTAATTGCCCATCATTTACTTTTACAACTTTTTCCGAAGTCCATTTTAATTCTCCGGCAGAAAGTTCATAAGTAGCATCCTGAATTCCTTCAAACTCAATTTTCTGCCACGATGGTAGTTCAACATCTCCAACTTCGGCCCGAACACGATAAACACCATTGCGTACATTAATCTCAAAATCATAATAGTTGGCCGGATTTCGGCTTTGGGCTTCCGAACCTGCGAACAACACCTTTTTTAACCGGGCATTACCAATGTCGCCCCTTGTTTTAAACATTACCTTGTCGGTTACATTCCATTTTCCAAAAATCCAACCCATACCCGAATACCCCTCAAATGCCAGTATATTTTTCTGATTACCATTTGTGGCCGGCAATGCGGCAAACTCTACTTTGCCACGACTAAATGATTTCGAGAAATTGTATACATTTTTAAAATACAACTCATGAAGCTGAGGAAAAAAGTTGATACAATTGGTAAAACGGTTCCTATAATCCGGAATAGTATCAGATTTAACTACAGCCAATTGTAAATATCCCCATTCCTCATCTCCCCAGCAAGTTCCTATTAATTCGCCGGTACTAAGCTTTTGGTTCTGTTTTATCTCCAGGGTGTTTTTATACAAATGATTATACACATAAAAAACGGCCGGATTTGAATTACTTTGCAGCAACACACAAACTTCCTGCTCCTGTTGATCCGGATTATTCTCCACAATCCAAACTACCGTGCTGCTTTCCATTGCCACCAACCAGTGCCTTTCAATTCCTCTTGCGTCAGTTAGGGCAATACCAATACCTTCGTACGAAAATCCTTTATCCTTTTCTGATCGCGCGTTATATTGATACGAATACTGATGATTATCTTCATTCATATTCCAGCTAAAACCATCATTATAACTCACCGGAAATACAAAAGAATCAGGTGGCAACATATTTTCATCGTTAGCTGATAAACATACCAAAGCTTCTTTTTTTAACAAACCATGAATTACAGGATTAGACGCCATTGATTTTACATTCCTGTTATCGGCAACAAAAATCCGAATGTCGTACAAACTTACAGGTAAACTTCTTCGACTTACTTTTAGCTCCAGCGTATCATTACCAACACTCAGTTTATTGTAATTATTTGTTATATTAAGCAATACAACATCCACTCCTTTAAAGTGCACTGTATCATTAATATCAAGATTGTAATAGTGGCTGTTCCCCCAACTAAAATCTGGTTTAACAACTTGCTTTGCACTGCCCCACAGACCAAAACAAAGAAGTATTAATATAATAATCTGTCGTTTCAAATCGATATTTTTAATTGAAGACATGGCCGTTATTTGTATAACAAATACAATTCAAATGAATTATACCCTTAACAGTTGGTTGAAAATTCAGGTACTAAATCCACTAATTGTAACAAAATTATCAATAAAAAGTATTGTTTAAGAAATTATGATACTTTAAAGCAACCTGCAAAGGTATTTTTCGGTCTATATTTCAGAAACACTTGATTTTAATCAGGTCTTAAAAAAATTTAAGAATTACATATTTAACATACTCTTGTTTTTTAGTAATTTTGATAGCATTCAGAAAACATATCACACCAATGACAAAAGCTCTGCCTATTATCTTGTTACTTTATTTAACCGCTTTACAAAGTAATGCACAGTCGGTTGGGCTGGTATTAAGTGGCGGTGGTGCAAAAGGGATGGCACACATTGGCGTAATAAGAGCGCTGGAAGAAAACAATATCCCGATTGATTACATCTCGGGAACTTCAATTGGAGCAATTATAGGCGGACTTTACGCAGCCGGTTATTCCACTGAGGAAATGGAAGAACTTTTTAAATCAGACGATTTCTATTTTTGGTCGACCGGAAAAATACAACGCGAATACCGTTACTATTTTAAACGACAAGAAGATGATCCAACCTGGATTCAGCTTCGTGTAACCAAAAAGGACGAAAAGGTAAAAATACTACCGCCTACTAATATTATTCCGGGAGAACAGATGGATTTTGCATTTATGGAATTAACGGCAGCTTCCAGTGCTGCCTGTAATTACGATTTCAATAATTTAATGATTCCGTTTTTCTGTATTGCCGCAGATGTAAACAACAGTAAACCATTGGTTTTAAGCAATGGCGATTTGGGGAATGCAATTCGCGCATCAATGACAGTTCCGCTTTACTTTAAACCGATTGAAATTGACGGAAAACTATTGTTCGACGGTGGTTTGCTAAATAACTTTCCGACCGATTTTATGACAGATATTTTTAATCCTGATATTATTATTGGGCATAAAGTAGCTGATGACGCAAAAGCCGCAGATGCCGATGATGTGATGCAACAAATATCGAACATGGTGATGAGACCTACCAATTTTGAGATAAAACCTTCCGATGGGATCTTGCTTGAAACCAAGTTTGAGGATGTAGGATTACTGGATTTTAAAAAAATTGATTCGATTTTGGTGAGAGGCGAAAAGACAACCCTAGCTTCGCTTAATAAAATTAAGGAACTCGTTAAACACCGGGTACCACAAGAGGAGGTACAGGCTAAACGCGATAGTTTTAATGCTAAAAAACCTGCCCTTTATTTTCAAAACATTCAGGTTGAAGGGGTAAACGATCCCATGCAACGCCAATTTATTATCCAAAGTATTAAACACCGAAATAACGTCGTGTCCTTATCCACTCTAAAAACCGAATATTTCAAACTGGTTGCCGATGAGCATTTAAAATCGATTCACCCGATAACCCGCTACAACGAAAATACCGGTTATTTTGATCTGCACCTGAAGGTCGAACCTGAAAAGAGAATGGACCTAAGTATAGGAGGAAATATTTCTACAAAACCAATAAACCAGGGTTTTGCTGCCATTAATTTCAGAAGCTATAAAAGCAGGGCTTATTCGTTACATTCGAACATTTATTTTGGTCGGTTCTACAGTTCGTTTAAGTTTGGCGGGCGTATTGACTACCCTACCCGCTTACCCTTTTACCTTGAATCGTATGTAACACTTAACCGTTGGGATTATTTTGCGTCAAGCACTGAACTTATTTTTGAAGATGTACGCACGCCCTACATTATTAAAGATGAAACTAACTACCGAATTGAAACCGGAATCCCACTTGGTTCGCACAGTAAAATGTTCGGAGGTTTAGCTTATTCGTCCTCCAATAATCAATACTATCAAACAGAAGATGTAAACAATGAGAATGAACCCGACAATTCAAAGTTTAAAGCTTTTGTAACAAAAATCGGAATTGAAAATAACTCGCTCAATTACAAACAATATGCTACTGAAGGTGCGCTGCGTGGTATTGATGGAAGGTTTGTTGTTGGAGAAGAACAATATCATGCAGGTATAAAGTCTCCCTATTCAACTGAAACCACCAATCATCATTACTTTCAATTGCGGGCACATACATTAAAGTATTTTCAGTTAGGCGATAAATTTGTCTTGGGTGCACAATTTGAAGGTTATTTAAGCTCAAAAGATTTATTTAAAACGTACAGGGCCACAAAGCTTGCAGCACAGGGATACACACCTACGCCACATAGCAAATCATTGTTTATCGATCAGTTTCATGCCAATAACTATGTTGCCGGAGGATTAAAAGCGATCTATAATTTCACCCCCGATCTACATCTCCGGGTTGAGGGCCATGCATTTTGTCCGATCCACGAAGAACTTGAACAACCCGACTATTCAGTGGTTAAAAGCGATGATTTTATTGACAATTATTATTTACAGGGAATGACATCGTTGGTTTACCAAACCGGAATTGGCCCGGTTAGTCTTTCGCTAAACTATTACGAAAAAAGCAATACCCGGTTTTATGTTACGCTAAACTTCGGATATATTTTATTCAATAAAAGAGGATTGTAAAGGGCAATGTTTCAACAATAGCAGCATTATTTCCGGGATTGATGCGCCATATCCTCCGGAAGCTCAAACGAAATTTCAACCACTCCTAAAAACTGATTATTTTGTATCCACGGGCGTTGAGTGATTATTTTTTTGCACTCATCCTTTTCAGTAATGTAACTGTTTTCAGTTGGTTCTGTTAACATCTCCTTTAGTTTACTTTTTGATGGTTCGGGATGACAGTCCAGAAGATTGGTTCCAATCAATTTTTCGCCTCCGTATTTCTCAAATTGTCGAATGGAAAAATCATTCATGTAAACAATTATCCCCTCGCGGTTGCAAACTGTTATTGCTCCGTTAAATTCGTCCATCCAGTTTACATCCATACCGCTCAATTTCATTTCTTACGGTAGCACTTAACCCATTCTACTTCAAAATTTGCCGAACCACCAGTCAACTGTTCTACGACAAGACTCGATGCATTTAACACCAGGGACTTATTCAACTCATTGTTCGACAGTTGCAACACTTCCTGCTCATTAATCTTCCAGGTAAAGTTCGCTCCTGATTTTTCGAGCGTAAATATATAATCATCTTTTTTAAGGTTATCAATCTCCAAACCCTCCAATGAAATTTTGCCATCTCCGTTTGTGGTATAAAATCCAAGCATATTTTTTGCCCCCATTTCAACCAAGTTTACACGTGGAATATTGTTTTCAGGTGAAAGATAAAACGAACTAGCCACATGCTTTACCGGATTGAATTTAATTTTTGCTTCAACAATCCCATCATCAAATTTAAAATGCTCACCCGAGCTAATTATTCCAGAGCTGTATTCAAATTCAGCAGGAACAAATCCCCCAGGCATTTGCCATATCAATCCTTTGCTCTTCTCTTTTTTTACCTGTATAGAAAGCCTATTACCGGTTTGCAGATTTTTACCATCAGAAAAGATACTGAG
>DASQBW010000309.1:0-2956 GCA_035635015.1 Draconibacterium sp.
CCATACTTCTGGCAGTTCCAGCTACCATTTTCATTGCTGATTCCACTGTAAAGCAGTTCAGGTCAGCCATTTTGCCTTCGGCAATTGACTTTACCTGATCCCAGGTTACAGCCCCCACTTTACTAATGTGAGGTTCTGCTGAACCACTTTTCAGTTTCGCAGCTTCTAACAATTGAACAGCCACAGGAGGTTGTTTAATTATGAAGTCAAATGACTTGTCTGCATAAACAGTTATAATAACAGGAAGTACTTTCCCTGCCTGGTCTTGTGTACGACCATTAAACTGCTTACAGAACTGCATAATGTTTACCCCTTTGGCACCCAATGCTGGTCCCACCGGTGGTGAAGGGTTAGCAGCACCACCTTTAATCTGTAATTTAATTAATCCAGCAACTTCTTTCGCCATAACAATAAATTAAAGCGTTACTATTCCTTTTCAACTTGCATAAAGCTAAGTTCCAAAGGAGTTTTACGTCCAAAAATCTTCACCATCACCTGCAGCTTCTTCTTCTCTTCATTGATTTCTTCAATGGTTCCGTTAAAGCCGTTGAATGGTCCGTCGATTACTTTTACAGTTTCTCCTACCACATAAGGGATATTGATTTCTTCGTCGGTTTCCGCCAATTCGTCAACACGACCTAAAATCCTGTTTACCTCGCTTTGCCGCATCGGTACCGGATCTCCACCTTTGGTGTCGCCTAAGAACCCGATTACGTTAGGAAAATTCCTTAGTGTGTGTGTAACTTCACCCACTAACGCAGCTTCGATTAAAACATATCCCGGAAAAAAGTTTCGTTCCTTACTGATTTTTTTACCATTTCGGATCTGATAAACTTTTTCTGTAGGTATAAGAACCTGATCTACATACCCCTTAAGGTCTCCAACCGCGATTTCGTTCTCGATATATTCTTTAACCTTCTTCTCTTTTCCGCCTATCGCACGCAGAACATACCATTTTTTACTATTTTCGCTCATATCGACCTAAGGATTTTATTTGAAAAATAATCCATAAACAAAATTCATTATGGTGCTAAAAGACTGATCCATAACGAGGATTACTAATGATATAATAAAGGAAGCAATCATTACTACCAAGGCGCTACTTTGTAGCTCTTTCCAAGTTGGCCATGTAACTTTGTGTACCAGTTCGTCATAGGCCTCTTGTAAATAAACTTTTAGTTTCATACGAATGTAACTTATTTTGTTCGGAAGGTAAGATTCGAACTTACTGTTTACCAACCACCCCCATTATTGAGTTTCAACCGAAAACAGTCCCGAACCGAAGTCCGGGACTTTATCATTTATGCTTTGTAATTCTTATTACTCAAGAATTTCAGTTACCTGACCTGCACCTACTGTACGTCCACCTTCGCGGATTGCAAAACGTAGACCAACATTGATTGCCACAGGATAAATCAAGTTAACTTCAATTGTAACGTTATCACCAGGCATTACCATTTCGCGACCTTCTTCCAGGTGAATCTCACCAGTTACGTCTAATGTACGCAAGTAGAATTGAGGACGGTATTTGTTATGGAATGGAGTGTGACGACCACCTTCTTCTTTTTTCAATACATAAACCTCTGCTTTGAATTTTGTATGAGGAGTGATTGAACCCGGTTTAGCCAAAATCTGTCCACGCTTGATTTCTTTTTTGTCAACACCACGAAGTAATAAACCAACGTTATCACCAGCCTGACCATCATCCAAAATCTTACGGAACATTTCAACGCCAGTACAAACAGTCTTACGACCTTCTGCACCTAAACCGATTAACTGCAACTCATCACCTGTGTGAACAACACCAGTTTCGATACGACCTGTAGCAACAGTACCACGACCTGTAATAGAGAATACGTCCTCAACAGGCATCAAGAATGGTTTGTCGATATCACGTGGAGGAAGTGGAATCCATGAATCACATGCAGCCATCAATTCTATTACTTTTTCTTCCCACTTTGGCTCACCATTCAAAGCTCCAAGTGCAGAACCCATAATTACAGGAGTATCATCACCTTCAAATTCGTAAAAGTCTAACAACTCACGAATTTCCATTTCAACAAGTTCTAATAACTCTTCATCGTCAACCATATCCACTTTATTCATGAATACGACCAATTTAGGTACGTTTACCTGACGAGCAAGCAGAATGTGCTCGCGGGTTTGTGGCATAGGACCATCAGTAGCAGCAACAACGATAATAGCACCGTCCATCTGAGCAGCACCAGTTACCATGTTCTTTACGTAGTCGGCGTGTCCTGGACAGTCAACGTGTGCATAGTGACGAGTTTCGGTCTGATACTCTACGTGTGCAGTGTTAATAGTAATACCCCTTTCTTTTTCTTCAGGAGCGTTGTCAATCTGGTCAAATGCTTTTACTTCTGACCAACCTTTTTTAGCTAATACCATAGTAATAGCTGCTGTCAGGGTAGTTTTACCATGGTCAACGTGGCCGATAGTACCAATATTCACATGGTCCTTATCCCTGTTAAAATGTTCTTTAGCCATAATTGCAAAATTTTAATTTATTTATCTTTTAAATCATCTGAGCCGAAGACGAGAATTGAACTCGTGACCTCATCCTTACCAAGGATGCGCTCTACCCCTGAGCTACTCCGGCCTTAAACACACAAAGAGACGGGAATTAAGAGCAATTGCTTACTCAAAATTCCAATCTCTGTTCTGAGCGGGAAACGGGACTCAAACCCGCGACCCTTAGCTTGGAAGGCTAATGCTCTATCAACTGAGCTATTCCCGCTTATAGTCTACTGGCAAAAATGCCGTGCGAAATTACAACTTTTTTCCAAACAACCGAATATTTTCTTGCTACTCGTGTGCTTTTTTTCAATTTTTCCATTCTTTTCTTTTACAAAGCCAACAACAGATAAATCATTTCAAAAGCTTCAATTCCCTACAAAGCACTACATTTTCAGCTGTCTTCAGAACGCCCCTAAAA
>DASQBW010000310.1:0-8102 GCA_035635015.1 Draconibacterium sp.
CAATAAATTCTTCATCTAATTTATTGGTAGATAGTTTCCCGGCAGAAACCGGCTCGGGGCCAATAAAACTGCGTCTTAACTTTCTTCTCGATTCAATGATATTACGCATTTTTAGTTGTAGAATTTGAAAGTTAAATGGTTTAGGAATATAGTCATCGGCACCGGTTTCAAGGCCTTCAATCCAGTTTTCTACCATGCTCTTTGATGTTAGCAGAATGATGGGAATGTGGCTGGTTTGAATATCTTTTTTCAGTCGGCTGCAAAGTTCCAGCCCATCCATTATGGGCATCATTACATCGCTGATAATTAATTCGGGTAAATATTGTTTGGCCATTTCAAGGCCTGTTTTTCCGTTTTCGGCCCCTAAAACGCGATATTCAGAACGTAAGGTTTGCAAGAGAAAACTTCGTAGGTCGAAGTTGTCTTCAACCACTAAAATTGATGGGTTTGGTTTGTCGGTGTTCGATTCGGCCTCTAATTCGTAGTCTGTGTTTTGAGCCAATATTTGTTGGCTTAGTACATTTACCCTGCCTTCGGTATTAATTTCTGCCGGAACAGCTGCTTCATTTATTTCATCGCTTTTGAATCGATCTTTCGAATAAGGCAGGTAAACGGTAAATGTACTTCCTTTCTGTGGTTCACTTTCAACTTTTATATCGCCATGCAGTGCCCGAATGATTTCGTGGGTTATGGCTAAACCAATGCCTGAACTGTTCAAGTCATTTTCTTTCGCTAAAACTGGTTCTTTATAAAACCGGTTAAAAATGTGCGGTAAATGTTCTTTTGCTATTCCCCTGCCTGTGTCTGTTACACTTACGGCTACAAAAGGAGGGGGAATGCAGTTTGCACACGGTTTGGTAATGAATTCCGTTTTTAACGAAATTGAACCGGAAACCGGTGTATTTTTAAACGCATTGGAAAGCAGGTTGTAAAAAATATTTTCAACTTTTTCTGCATCAAACCAGGTGTCTTCTGTAAACTCTTTATCTAAGAAACGGTAATTCACTTTTTGGTGAACGGCAAGGTCTTTAAACGACCCGAAAATTTCGTATAAAAATTGATTGAAGTTTCCTTTACTCACGTTTAATTTCAATTTTCCGCTTTCAATTCTTCTGAAATAGAGCAACTGGTTAATCAGGTTCAGCAAGCGTTGTGCATTGCGGTTAATAATACTTAAAGTGTTGTAGGTGTTAGTATCCGTTTTAAGCTTATCCATAAGCTGTTCCAGCGGATCGATAATTAGTGTAAGCGGTGTTCGGAATTCGTGCGAGATATTGGTGAAAAAGCGCAACCTTAACTGGTTTACCAGGTTCACTTTTTTATTCAGTTCAATAACTTCATCGCGTTGTAAAACTATTTGCCGGTTTTGTTTTTCAAGCTCTTTCTTTTGTTCTTCAATTTTTTGCGTTCGTTCACGAACTTGTTGTTCGAGTTTACGTTGCTGAGCTTTTAAAAATTGTGTGCGGGAACGAATGTACAAACGCACTGCTGCAACAATAAATAAAGCGACCAGCAATTTAAACCAGGCTGTTTTCCAAAACGGAGGATGAACTTTGATGGACAGGGTGGTGAACTCTTCTGACCAGATTCCATCGCTGTTTGCAGCTTTTACCTTAAATAAATAATCGCCACCCGACAAGTTGGTGTAATTCGCAAAACGCCGGTTGGAGGATACTTCAATCCAATCCTGGTCAACACCCTCCATTTGGTAGGCATATTTTATTTTTCCGGGTTGAAAGTAATCCAGTGTCGAGAATTCAATCGAAAAAACCGCATCCTTGTATGAAAGTTCAATTTCGTTTGTTTCGCTAATAGGTGCATCGAGTATTAATTTTGAATGGTATTTTTCTCCAATAATAACAGGTTTGCTGGAAACTGAAAATTGCGTAAATACCGGTTTGGGCATAATGGGATATGATTTAAATTCGGAAGGATTAAAATAGTTGAGTCCTTCTATTCCTCCAAAGTATAAATTTCCCTGATCGTCAGAACAGGAAGCCGACCAGTAAAACTGATCACTTAATAATCCATCACCCGAATAATAATTTTGAAAATGTTGTGTTCCCGGATTAAATTTTGATAATCCATTATCTGTTGATATCCAGATGTTTCCATCCCGGTCTTCTTCAATTCCATAGGCCACATTGTTGCATAAGCCATCTTGTTCGTTGTAGCTGATAAAACCACCTTCATTGCTCTCAATGTATTTACATAAGCCATTTCCATAAGTACCAATCCAGATATTTCCGTCAGCCGCCTCAAAAAACGATATTACGTAATTACCGGCAAGCGATGACGTGTTGGCCGGGTCATTTACAAATTTCATGAAATCAATATGTTCACTTTCCGGGGTGAGTTCTTGCAAATCTGCCTGATTAAACCGGTAGAGGCCGTTTTCAGTACCCACCCAAACCCTTTTTTTGCTGTCGGTTAAAATACACCCCACCTCCAGTGGTTGATCGATTCCCATTTTTTCATGCACGTGAACGAAGGACTCATCATCCGGGGAATAAATATCGAGGCCTCCCTGGGTTCCAATTAAAACATGCCTTTCATCAAGGTATTCGAGGCTGGAAACGAAGTTGTTGCATAAGCTCGAATTGTTAAAAGGATTGCGAACAAGAAATTCAAAATCCTTCTGTGTTTCTGATCTCAGGATGTTTATCCCGCCGCCCCAGGTGCCAATAAGCATACGATTTTTAGGGTCGCGAATAAATGATGTAACAAAATCGTTGTTTAAGCTTTCCCGATTGCTTTCAGAAAAAGCGTATCGTGTAATATTCGTTCCGTTGTTACTTATACGATTAATGCCACCACCTGCAGTTCCAACCCACAAAATATCTTTTTCGTAAAAAATTGAATTAATGGTATTGTGGCTGAGAGTATTGGGATCAGCTATTTCGTGAATAATGCTCTTAAACGGTTTTTGGTAGGTATTGTAATGATTAATGCCTCCTTTTTCAGTACCGATCCAAATATTGCCCAGATTATCGGCATAAAGCGAGTTCACAAAAGGGGAATTCAGGGCTTTTTGTTCCTGGCTGTTCGCTGTTAGGCGTGAGAACGTTTCTGTAATGGGATCGTAATAATTTAAGCCCCCAAGTGTTCCAACGATGATTGTTCCATTGCTGTCTTCGACTATATCGTTTACTGAAGGGTGATTTAAGTGGCTGGTATTGATTGGATTAACTCCGAAATACGTATGATCGAGTGTTGTGGTGTTAAAATGAAAAAGGCCGCTTTGGGTCATTCCTATCCAGAAGTTATTTTCACGATCTTTTAGAATACATGAAACAGATCCTCTTCTTATTCCCTGTTCAAGCCTTTCCCACATAGGATTTGGAGTTGCACCCGATAGATTGATGACGGTTAGCCCACTGTTGGTTCCTGCCAGCAGGTGTTTATCATCCGGCATAGATAAATAGTTAACATTTTTGTCGGTAAGTTGTTCCTCAAAAACTGCTTGTACCGATAGAATTTTTGTTCCCTGCTTTTCAACTTTCCAAATTCCTTCTCCGGCAGTAGCAACCCATAAATTTTTAGCATTGTCGCTGATAATATGCTTTACCGGTGTGTTTTTTAAGTTGTCGGTTAATAGTGGTTGATTTGAAAATGTAAGGCGGGAATAATCAAAATAAGCGAGACCTTTATTGGTTCCAACCCAGAGGTTTCCGTCTTTGTCCTCGCAAAGCGAATGGATAAAGTTTCCGGGCAATCCTTCTTCCTCCTGGCTTTGGAAGGTTTGAAAATTATATCCATCGAAACGGCAGAGGCCATTCCAGGTGCCAAACCACATAAATCCTTTGCTGTCTTTTAAAATACAGTCGATCATGTTTTGAGGCAAACCATCATTGGTAGTGAGGTAATTTATTCGGGGCGGCTCAATTACAGTACTTTTTTGTGCCCTGCTTTGCATGCAAACGCAAAAAATCAGAAATAATAATATACCATATTTTGGACCTGTTTGCATAAGGTTGAGACGCTGTTAATTATTTATACAAAACTATGATTTTTAAAGTATAAGGCAAATGATCCAAAAGCAATTGAAATGGTATAATTTGCGTAATTATTTTACCTGTTCATCTCTATAATTGCGAATCATAAATCATCAATTTTTAACAGTTTATTTTACTTTTGTTTCCAGGGATTAAACGACCGTGTTGTTATAATAAAAAAATCAAACATGAAAAATCTAAAATTAATCACAATTATTCTGTTATTTGGGAGCTTTGCCTGTACTAATCAAAAACAAACAGAACCTTTTGCTAAGGGAGAATTTAAAACCTGGGCACAAACACCGCCAATGGGCTGGAACAGCTGGGATTGTTACGGACCAACTGTGGAAGAGCACGAAGTAAAAGCCAATGCCGATTATATGGCTGAAAACCTGAAAGATTATGGGTGGGAATATATTGTAGTCGATATCCGTTGGTTTGTAGAAAACGACAAAGCCGGAGGTTACAACCAAACCGATCCGATTTATGTGATCGATGAATATGGTCGTTACCAACCTGCAGTTAACCGTTTTCCTTCGGCCGCCGATGGGAAAGGTTTTAAGGAACTCGCCGATTATGTGCATGGCAAAGGGCTAAAATTTGGTATCCACATTATGCGTGGTATCCCAAAAGTAGCCGTTGAAAATAAATTACCCATTCTGGGAACAGATGGTATTACTGCCGATCAGATTTATTCTACCGAATTACAATGCCGCTGGTTAAGAGATAATTATACAATTGTTGCTGATAAACCCGGAGCCCAGGAATATTACAATTCAATCATGAATATGTATGCCGGCTGGGGTGTCGATTTTATTAAAATCGATGATCTGTCTCGTCCCTATCACACGGGTGAAATAGAGTTGATTCGTAATGCCATAGACAATTGCGAACGACCAATCGTGTTGAGTACATCGCCTGGCGCAACACCAGTTTCAGAAGCAGAACATGTACGTGAGCATGCCAATATGTGGCGCATGGTAGACGATGTTTGGGATACCTGGCATCATTTTCATAACCTGATACAGGTTTGCGAAGGATGGTATCCGTACATTGCTCCAGGCACCTGGCCCGATTGTGACATGATTCCTCTTGGCCGGATTTCTCTTCGTGGCGAAAGAGGCGAAGACCGAATGACACGACTAACTCCGGATGAGCAATATTCATTAATGACCTTGTTTACCATTTTTAAATCGCCCTTAATGTTTGGTGGAGATATGCCAAGTAATGATGACTTTACACTTTCATTGCTCACCAACGCTGAAGTTTTAAAAATGCACAGCGAGAGCACTGATGTAAAACAACTATTTCTGGATGAAAACAAAGTTGGCATCACTTCAAAAAATCCGGAAACCGGTGAAACTTACCTGGCATTGTTTAATATTTCAGAACAGGAAGAGCCAATGAATGTGGGAGTTGAACTGAGTACGCTTGGAATTGATGGTGAATGTACTGCTGTAAATATGTGGTCGGGAGAAAATATGGGTACATTCTCAGGTACCATAAATAAAGACCTCGCAGCACACGAAAGTATTTTGTTGAAATTGATAAATTGAAGCAACTGAGAATATTATGAAGAACTTATCATTGATACTACTGCTTGTTCTTGGGTTTGTGTCATGCAAACAAGCAGTGGACAATACGCCTGTTAAGTATTTTAATCTTTCTGATGTAAAATTGCTCGAGAGTGATTTTAAAAATGCTCAGGATTTGGATAAACAATACCTGTTGGCATTGGAGCCTGACCGTTTACTAGCACCATTTTTGCGCGAAGCAGGTCTTGAACCAAAAGCCGAGAGCTATCCGAACTGGGAAGCTACAGGTCTTGACGGTCATATCGGGGGACATTATCTCACCGCTTTGTCGTTGATGTATGCAGCCACGGGAGGTGAGGAGATCAAGCAACGTCTTGACTACATGATTTCTGAACTGAAACGTTGTCAGGAAGCCAATGGCGATGGATATATTGGTGGTGTTCCCAGCGGGAAAGCCATGTGGGATGAGGTGAAAAGTGGCGTTATCAGAGCCGGAGGTTTCGACCTGAACGGTAGCTGGGTTCCGCTGTACAACATTCATAAAACCTTCGCCGGATTACGCGATGCCTGGATTTATGCCGGAAACGAAACGGCCAAAACCATGTTAATTGCCATGACCGACTGGATGCTGGAGCTGACAGCTGATTTAAACGATGAACAGGTACAAACCATGCTTAACAGCGAGCATGGAGGTTTAAATGAAACATTTGCAGATGTATATGCTATAACCGGCGAAGAGAAATACCTGGAACTTGCCAAACGTTTCTCGCACCGCGTTATTCTCGATCCGCTTATTAAACATGAAGATGAGTTAAATGGTAAACATGCCAATACGCAAATACCAAAAGTAATTGGATACGAACGTATAGCCGAATTGGGCGGCGATGCCAGCTGGGCCGATGCTTCCTTATTTTTCTGGAATGAAGTTGTGAACGACAGAAGTATTTGTATAGGTGGTAACAGCGTTCGCGAACATTTTCATCCGAAAGACGATTTTTCGGGCATGATTAATTCGGTGGAAGGTCCCGAAACCTGTAACACCTACAACATGTTAAAACTAACCAGCATGTTGTATAAAAATAATGGAAACAACAGTAGGTTTATTGATTATTATGAAAAAGCTTTGTACAACCATATTTTGTCGTCGATTAATCCTGATAACGGAGGATTGGTTTATTTTACGCCCATGCGCCCAAATCATTACCGGGTATATTCGCAGCCTCAAACCAGTTTTTGGTGTTGTGTAGGATCGGGAATTGAAAATCACGGGAAATATGGTGAAATGATTTATGCGCACAGCGATAACTCATTGTATGTAAACCTTTTTATTCCGTCGGTTTTAAACTGGCAGGAAAAAGAAACGGAAGTTGTATTAGAAACCAAATTCCCGGATGAAGACAAAGTATTCCTCACTATTAATCCAAAAGAAACTTCAAAATTTCAGCTGCATGTTCGTTATCCGTCGTGGGTTGAGCCAGGAGCACTAAAAATGTTGGTTAACGGAAAGGAATCAAAATATCAGGTTTCAGAAAATGGCTATGCTGTTGTAAACAGAGAATGGCAGGAAGGCGATAAAGTGGAGCTTGTTTTACCAATGAAAGTTACCACAGAGCAATTGGAAGATGGCACTAACAATTACGCTTTTGAATATGGCCCGATTGTTTTAGCTGCCGAAACCGGAACCGAAGATTTGCGTGGCTTATTTGCCGATGACAGCCGCATGGGCCACGTTGCACAAGGGAAAATGATTCCGTTAAAAGAGCGTCCGATCATCGGTTCTGCTCCTGAGAATTTAACTGCAATGGTCGACAAAAAAGACAGCGACAAGTTGGCATTTTCTTTACAGGGCTTGTATCCCGAAGAATACGATGGCATAGAACTGATTCCGTTTTACAGGGTTCATGAAGCACGGTATAACATTTACTGGACTTGTGCTGCAGAAGAAGAGTTGCAAAAGATGGTACAGGCTATTGAAAAAGAAGAACAAGCCAGAATTGCGTTGGAAGAGATAACCGTTGACAAAGTTGAATCCGGGGAGCAACAACCCGAATCGGATCACTTCGTAAAATTTGAAGGTTCAAGAACCGGATATTTAAATGATTATCATTATAGAGATACGCGTCGGTTTTTTAGCTATAACCTTAAAAATACAGATAATAAAGGCCGTTTTATCTACTTGAAATATTTTGATTCACCAAATCCGCGTTCGGCAGAAATAATTGTGAACAACAATTCTGTAGGTACTATAGAACTGAATGGGGAAGGTGAAGATGAAATTCTGGAAAAAGTAATTCCATTACCAGCAAGTGAGCATGCAAAACAAGAACTGGTATTTAAGGTGCAGGCTTCAAACAATCAGTCCAGCATACGTCTGATTGAAGTCCGCTTACTAAGCAACAGCGAGATTCCGGAGATATAGAAATACCGCTCAAAAGAAAGCTATCATTTACTGATGGCTTTCTTTTGTTTAAAAGTACATTTTACTTTTATTTGCGATAATTTATCAACCAAAAATTATAATCAATCAAATGAAAACATCTATTCTAACAATTGTATTACTGCTATTCACATC
>DASQBW010000311.1:0-11111 GCA_035635015.1 Draconibacterium sp.
TCATTCATTCCACCGGATTTGTTAACCGCCGCTTGCTAAAACACAAAAAAAACATTTCGATGGATGAGATCTCGCAGGCACTTGAATTGACTTCTGATCACGAACTCTCAGACGAAAAAGATATACTTGAAGGAATTGTAAAATTTGGCAACAAAAGCGTGGAAGAAGTTATGACTCCACGCGTTGATGTGGTTTCGATTGATATAAGAGCCAATTTTAGCGAAGTACTTGACATCCTCGATGAATCCGGTTACTCCAGGATACCGGTTTATATCGATTCTTTTGACAATATCGGAGGACTGTTATACATAAAAGATCTGCTACAACACAGCCACAAAGCCAACACATTTAAATGGCAAACCTTAATTCGCCCGCCATTTTATGTCCCCGACTCAAAAAAGATCAGTTCGCTGCTGGAAGAATTCCAGAAGTCAAAAATTCATATGGCAATTGTGGTTGACGAGTACGGCGGCACCTCCGGCATTGTTACGCTGGAAGATATTTTAGAGGAAATTGTTGGTGACATTACTGACGAATTTGATGAAGAAGAGAATTTCTTCACCAAACTATCTGAAAACTCCTATTTGTTTGATGCCAAAGTTTTACTCGGTGATTTTTACAAAGTGGTAAACTGCGACGACACAATTTTTGACGAAGTAAAAGGTGATGCTGATACGCTGGCCGGCCTGATTCTTGAAATAAAAGGCGAAATCCCAACGTTAAAAGAAGAGGTGAAGTGCAAAAGGTTCACATTCACTATTGAAGAAGTGGATAACCGCCGCATTAAACAAATCAAGGTAGTTGTCCATTAATAGAATGCATATAAATACCGTAGAATGAGAATAGCATATTCGCTTTTATTATTGATTTTTTTGTTGGGCTGTAACGAAACCCAGACTCCAAAACCTCGTGGATTTTTTCGAATCGATTTCCCGGAAAAGGACTATTCTCTAATCGCTCAGCAATTTCCATACAGCTTTGAGATTCCGGATTATTCGAGCATTAAAAAAGACGACAGAAATCCGGATAACCCCAACTGGATAAATGTTTCGGTTCCTGAGAACAATGTTGAAGTTCATATTTCGTATTACGATTTAAATAACGACATGAATCTTTTAATGGAACTAATGGAGGAAACCCGCACGCTGGCATATAAACATTCGATAAAGGCGGATGCCATTGACGAACGGTTATTCTTAAATCCCGGAAAGAAGGTATACGGAACTATTTATTCCATAGAAGGAAATGCCGCCTCACCCATGCAGTTCTTTTTAACCGACAGTACCCGTCATTTTCTGCGCGGAGCATTTTACATCCGAGAAGTACCCGACATTGATTCTTTACGGCCGGTAATCGACTTCTTTGAACCTGACATTATCCATATGATTGAAACCACAAGCTGGAACTAATGCCATTTTTAAAAAAAATAACACCCCGGTTTGGTACAATTGCAATTTGGGAACTCAACGAACCAGCCCGGGAACTGGCAAAACACTGCATGTTAAACCAAAAAGAACAACAACTATTTTCAACCTTTAAGGCTGAGAAAAGGCAAAAAGAGTTTTTGTCCACCCGGCTATTACTACAAAATGTTTTATCGGGTAATCTGGAAATAGTTTACGAAACTCCATCGGGCAAACCACTTTTGAAGGACAGCAATTTAAACATCAGCATCACCCACTCTTCTAATATGGTCGCTATTTATTTATCGGAAAAGGTGATTGGTATCGACATCGACCGAATTGACAGAAATATTGATAAAGTAATTCCCCGGTTTGCGACCCCATCCGAAATGAAATGGATTAAAAACAACGACCAGCCACAATTGATAAAAATGTTGCTCTGGTGCGCCAAAGAAGCAATTTATAAGTGTTCCGGCATTCAGGGAATTCAGTTTAACGAGCAAATTATTATCGATCCGTTCGACTGCACCTCTGAGCGCACATTTTCAGGAAGCTTAATTCACCCATCCGGAACCGTAAAATACCGATTAAAACACCACATCATTCAAAACAATGTATTGGTTTATTGTGTTCAACAATAAAATTTTACCATGAAAAAAGCCACAGATCAAATCTTAATCATATTCGGAGCTTCAGGAGATTTAACCAAACGAAAACTAATTCCCGCCCTTTTCGAGCTCTACAAACAAAACCTGCTGCCAGAACACTTTGCAGTGCTGGGAGCTTCCCGGTCGACGCTGTCCGACGAAGATTTCAGGGAGCGGGCAAATGAATTTTTACCGAAAGATGAACAACTGGATGACTTTAAAAAGTTGCTGTACTACCAGTCTGTTCAAAATAACTCGGCCGATGATTTTATACCATTAAAAGAAAGACTTGAGCAATTGTCTGCGGCTTTGAATATCCGCCAGAATTATATTTTTTATTTATCTACTCCTCCTTCGTTGTACCCGCTTATCCCTAAATTTTTATGCCTTAACGGGCTCTCCAAATCCGATACCTATTTCAGGCGGATTATCGTTGAAAAACCTTTTGGGACTGACTTAAAATCGGCAAAAGAATTAAACCTGCAATTGCAAAACTATTTTGATGAGGAACAAATTTACCGGATTGATCACTACCTGGGTAAGGAAACGGTACAAAACATGCTCGTTACACGTTTTGCAAATGGCATATTCGAGCCACTCTGGAACAGGCGATACATTGAGCGGGTTGAAGTAACTTCTGCTGAAAGTCTTGGTGTTGAAGGACGTGGTGGCTACTACGACCAATCCGGGGCATTGCGCGACATGTTGCAGAACCACTTGTTACAGGTGGCAGGTTTTGTAGCAATGGAACCTCCGGTTGTGGTTGAAGCCAATGCAATCAGAAATGAGATACTCAAAGTCTTCCAGTCGATACGCCCCATACGCGAAAATGAGGTTTCGCGTTATGTAATTCGCGGACAATATACCGCCTCCCATATTGGGGGAAATGAAGTGTCAGGCTACCGTGAAGAAGCCGGTGTAGATCGATTATCGCGCACCGAGACCTTTGTGGCACTTAAATTTTTTATCGATAATTGGCGCTGGGCCGATGTGCCGTTTTATATACGTACAGGTAAAAAACTACCAACACGGGTTACCGAGATCGTTATCCATTTCAGAAAAGTACCACATCATTTGTTTGGCGAAGTTGGTACACAGGGAAACAATCAACTCATTATCCGGATTCAACCCGACGAAGGTATTTTGCTAAAATTCGGTATGAAAACTCCGGGTGCCGGATTTAAGGTTCAAACAGTAAACATGGATTTCCATTACTCAGACCTGGCAGATAAACAACTACCTTCGGCATACGAACGCCTGTTACTTGACTGTATGCAGGGCGATGCAACATTATACGCCCGCGGCGATGCTGTTGAGGCAGCCTGGGAGTTTGTTCAACCCATTATTAATGCCTGGAAAACCAATCCTGAAATACCTATTTACGGTTATCCGGCCGGAAGTTGGGGGCCTGAAGACTCGGATAAACTGATTACAAACGGTAACTGGCGTTATCCTTGTAAAAATTTATCTGATGATGGTCTGTATTGTGAACTTTAATCTGCATATATTTGTGCTAACACCATAAACGAATTGATATGGAAACCTTTACCGAAGTTAAAATCTTTTCAAAACCGAAAAATGTTTACAATGCCATTGCCAAAGAGCTTATAAAAATGGTACAAAATTCGAAACAGGAAATTTTCGACATCGCACTTTCGGGAGGCAATTCGCCAAAAGGTCTCTTCAAAAAAATCAGCAAGAAATATGCTGAGCAGATTCCGTGGGAGCGTATTCATTTATGGTGGGGTGATGAGCGATGTGTGCCGCCAACCGATGAGCAAAGCAATTATAAAATGACTGTTGACTTCCTCTTGTCAACAATCACCATTCCTGAAGAAAATATTCACCGGATAAGAGGAGAAGAAGATCCTAATCAGGAAGCACTTCGCTATTCGAAAGAAATGAATGAAGCACTCAATTCTCGCGATGGTAATCCTGTTTTTGACTTGATTATCCTTGGACTTGGTGACGACGGACATACTGCCTCCATTTTCCCGGATCAACTGGAATTATTTGAACATGAAAACAATTGTGCGGTGGCAGTTCATCCTTTAAGCGGACAGAAACGCATAACCATTACGGGGAATGTGCTTAACAATGCCAATCAAATTTTTTTCCTGGTAACCGGGACAAATAAAGCCTTACGTATATCGGAAATTATGAATGATAATGATGCTGCGCAATTGCTACCTGCCTATTACATTTCGCCTGCTAACGGAAGCTTAACATGGTTTTTAGACGATGAAGCTGCGGCACAGATTTCGTGAGCTTCGGAAGTTGATTAACGATCGAACTACAATTACAGTCACTTCACCGGATTCAAATTAAGAATGGTTTCGCCAAAACGGATTGTTTCGGCAATTACCTCTTCCACACTACCCGATGTTAATTCGCAGGCGATAACATGGTCGCCGGCTTCCTGAAAGGCTTTTTTCACCTTCTGGTTGGGTAAGGTTCCCAGTTCGTCAAACATATCGAGCATGGCATCAACACTTACCGTTTGGTCCTGATGTTCGTCATCCTTGTAATAGTAGCCCAGAAATACCGGCACAGCTACCCGGTTAAACGTTTCTTTGGTCATGGTGGCATCCAACAATTGTTGCAAATAAACCAACGCTTCAACACGGTATTTGCAGTTCCAGTACTTGCAATCTTCCGACCCGGGATCGTCGTCAGAAATTCGGTATTTACCCCCCATTACTTTCCTCCCGATTTGCAGGCCCCATGGTTTCGACAATAACATCATAGAGCTGTTTTTCACCTTGATATTAGGCGAATACATAATCAGAGCGTCTACATATTCAGGGAAATCAGCTGCCAATTTAAGGCCCAGCGTTCCACCTGTTGAAGTACTCATAATAATCACTTTCTTACCCAAACTGCGGGCTACCATCAATGCCTCTTTAGCCGAGGTATACATTTTGTCCGGGGTCATATCGATTAACGGATCTTCGGTTATCAATCCATGATCGTTCAAACGCGGTATATAGAGGTTAAAACCAAAATGCTGTGCAAACCTTTCGTGTGCCGGATGTCCTTCGTACCACGATGCAGAAAAACCATGCAGATAAAGTACACAATAATCTGTTCGCTCTTTTAACGAATCATGTGCCCAAAAAATACGGGATTCATTATCCGGCTTTACCTGGAACGCAGCTTCTTTTCGTTCTATAAAATTTTCAACGGTTGAAGTACTTGCCGAAATTGATGGCAGATCCTTATTCATCTCTGGTTTGGGGGATTTAGGCCCAACCAGATACCCAACAATTAACAACACAAATAAAAACAGGAAAAAACGCTTTATTCTTTTCATACCAACATTGTTTACAACTGCCTTACAAAAACCAAAGGGATTATTTATCCATCCTACAGTTCTGTTTTGCAATTATGAAGATACATTAGTTTTCGGACAATAATAAAACAAAGCTGAGATTTAAATTAGGCAAAGTATAATTCGAACTTAAACAAGCGGTATCATTTAGTACAACACAAAAGACCTGTTTTAGCTTGCATGCATTTTGCAAACCAAAACAGGTCTTAATAAAGTTAAGCTCGTTCTATCCTTCCACAATTTCCCAACGGAAACACGCACCACCCTTTCTGTCGGAACGTGCACCATAAGCATCAGCCGAACAATGGCTGTTGGCAAACGGATCGGCAAAAAGATAGCGATGGGTTTTAAGCGACATCAACATCAGATCATCTTTCAGCATATCCTGCCATTGAAAAGTTGATGCTTCACCCTGGTCCTCCGCTTCAATTCTAACTTCAGCCATCCGGCCTTCTCCTTTCACTGTTACAAATCCGCCGTTTTCTACTGATTGTAAGGCAATTCTTCCGTTTCCTCGATCAAGAACCCTGAAATGAGCCATATTGCCCCTAACCATGCGTCCACCTTCAGGCAGAGGTCTCATGTAATTCAGGAAGTTGGCCAACACAGTACTATCGGCAATACTGGTGAGTTTTATTACCTTGCCAAGCGGTATTGGCTTCCGGTTGGCACGAGGTTCATATACATCAAAACTGTTAAAATCGGCGTAACCGCCTTCTTTTCCTTCAACATTGTAATTAAACAATGCAAACCGAACTCCCTGGAACGTACGTAACTGATAAGGCAAAATAATTTCTCCACCAAGATTTTTAAAGTTAGTTCCGTCAAGGCTGTAACTTAACCTGCCCATATCCGTGTCAAAATTACAATGCACCCTAAACCACAGTGTAGTTTTATCGGTGTCTATTTCAATCAATTCCTGTTCCTGTTGATCGAAAAACTGGATGATGTTCTGGTTATCCTTTTTGGTTACACCAATCCAGGCATAAGGCAGATTCAACAGCGCAAGCCCGGCAACATCTCCCGATTTCAATCCGGAAATATCTACTTCAGAGGTTGCCTGCGACTCAGGACCTATACCACGTTGCGTTAAGGAGTTTTTTGCCCTCCAAAAATCTTCTGCCGGCAAGGAATGCAAACGAAGGTATCCTTCCCGCTCCGAAAGCGACCATTTCTCTTCCACCGGCGCATGATTCCATTGCCATACATTTACCAATTCAGGACCTGAGAAATCGTCATCGCGCTGATAAGTAGCGGTAGGTTCGGAAGAAAATCCCGTATTTGGTTTTAACCAGGTTCTTGGAGAACGGGTCAAATTTCCGGGGAGCCCGAAATAAGGCCAGCCATCTACCCAGGTAACCGGCGAAATATTGGTAACCCTTCCTACGGAATTGTAATCCATCATCGACCATCCCCACCAATCGCCTGATTGAGTTTGAACAATTCCTCCCTGGTGCATTGGAATACAACCCACATAATTTTCTATTGGTGGTTCAAGATTAAAAGGAGGGCCGTTTCTTGTGTTACCCAAGCGCCATCCTTCCGATACGCCCAGATTTTCCTCTGCACTCATCACATTCATTTCATAAGGTCCGTAAGGTTCATCGGCCCTTAAGCAGACCTGGTAACATACCGGATCGTAATTGGTATTTGTAATGTAATATTTACCGTCTATTTTATAAATATGGCTTCCTTCACCTGCTCCAATACCCGATTCAATAATAACACGTTCTGTTCCCGGAACTACGTCCATCAAATCGTCGGTAAGCTGCACCATACGTACATCGCGATATCCCCAAACGGCGTAGATTTTACCATCATCGTCAAAGAGCACAGTTAAATCGTGCAGGTCTGCTCTCATTTGCTTGTGTTCCCAGGGACCGGCCGGATCGGTTGCAGTAAAAATCTGAGTTCCGTGTCCGTTTACGTTCGACAAAATGTAGAAAGTACCATTGTGGTAACGGAAACAAGGAGCCCAAAACCCTTGTCCATAAATATCTCTGCCTTCCTCCAAGCGAAATTCCGGTCCTAGATCAATTCGTTCTGCAGCATAACACAGCAGCTCCCAGTTTACCATATCTTTCGAGTGCAACACAGGTAATCCGGGCATGGTATGCATAGTGGTTCCTGTTAAATAATAATCATCCCCTACTCTGATCATGTCCGGATCCGAAAATTCATCGTGCAATATAGGATTGGTAAAAGTACCATTACCGTTGTCAGAAATCCATGTTTCTCTTGGTCCGTCGACTACCATATTCTGCGCATCAACCCTGTAGTTAAATGCCAGACAAATGATAAAAATGGCTATTGACAAACGATTTAAATCGTTAAGCGTAAATAAAGTTTTTCTTGTTTCCAATTTCATTTTACAATATTGATTTGTTAAAAAATTCTGCTTCCCATTACCAGTGGGCGCATAAAAATAACATTTTAATTCAATAACAATATCTCAGGGAATTTATGGATAAAAATTTAGTAATACGAGAGGTACTGTTAGCAGAAATACGACAAAAGACTGACAAACATCGACCTCCTTTTCGTAAGGAGTACTGGATTTGAACCAGTGCCCCTCCCGATCGTGATCGGTATGCGCTGAATCAACTATGCTTATAAAAAAAAGGCCGACTAATGCCGACCTTTCATTTAGTGGGGAGTACTGGATTCGAACCAGTGACCCCCTGGGTGTAAACCAGGTGCTCTGAACCAACTGAGCTAACCCCCCCAATATATGCTATAACTGTTTCTGAACGCGCCCCCTTTTCAGTAAGGCGCTGCAAATATATAACCTATTTTCAGTTCTGCAAAAATTTTTTCAAGAAAATTCTCAAAGCACTTCTGCCACCACAAATGTGCTGCCGCCAACAAATATCATATCATTTTTATCCGCAACAAGTTGAGCTCTTTTATATGCCACATTTACTGACGGATATACTTCCCCAATTAAACCGAACTCTTCGGCTTTTTTTGCCAGTTCTTCTGCATCCATGGCTCTTTCAATACCTGCTTTTACAAAATAATAGCTGGCTTGTTTGGGTAAAAGTGCCAAAACCTTTCCCGGATCTTTATCTCCAACAGTACCAAAAATAAAATGCAACTGCTTGTACGCTGTATTTTTCAACTGATCAACTATTGTCTTTATCCCGTCTTCATTATGGCCGGTATCGCAAACCGTTAACGGATTATTGCCAATTACTTGCCAACGCCCCAATAATCCGGTATTCGCAACCACATTTGCCAGTCCTTCGCATAAATGTTCTTTTGTTATTTTATAATCCTTTTCATTTACAATATCAATAGCTTTCAATACAGCCGGAATATTCTTATGCTGATAATGACCCAATAAATCAAGAGTCAGCTTTGAGAAAACATCTTTTTTATTCTGTTGTACATTAAGTTGTTGCTTACCATCCATACTCAACATGGAATAGACAACATTGTATTCCTCATCCGCAAAGTAAATTGAGGTATCAACTTCTTTTGCTTTTTCTTTAAATACCGAAGCTGTTTCTGTTTGTGTTGTTCCAATAACCACTGGAACATCCTTTTTAATAATTCCGGCCTTTTCCGCTGCAATCTTCTCCAAAGTATGTCCAAGTAGATTGGTATGATCCAAACCAATATTGGTAATAATACTCACATCAGGCGAAATAATATTGGTAGAATCGAGCCGTCCGCCAAGCCCAACTTCCATTACCGCCACATCAATTTCCTGATCGGCAAAATAATCGAATGCCATAGCAACCGTCAATTCGAAGAACGAAGGCTGAATTTTCCACAAATCATTGTTAGTTATAAAGTTACTTACCCACTCCACCACTGTGTCTTCCGACATCAATCTGCCATTAACTTTTATCCGTTCACGAAAATCTTTCAGATGTGGCGAAGTGTACAAACCTGTTTTATATCCTGCCGCCTGAAGCACGGATGCCAGCATATGTGAAACCGATCCCTTACCATTGGTGCCAGCAACGTGTATTGTTCGGTATTTTCGGTGCGGATGGCCATAATATTCATCCAGTTTCAAAGTATTTTCCAGGGTGTTTTTATAGGCAGCCGGCCCAGTTCGCTGAAACATAGGCAACTGACTAAACAGGTAGTCTAAAGTAGCTTTGTAATCCAATGCGCTCATTTATTTATTAACCACTGCAAGTTTATTAAAATTTAACGGACGGCTCCCCTTTTCCCACCAAATTCTATACATTTAGAGCAAATCATTTATATATGCTGAGTAAAACCAAAAAGAGTAAAATTTTCGTTCTCGACACAAACGTAATTTTACACGATCACACATGTATTTACCAGTTCCAGGATAACGACATTATCCTTCCGATTACAGTCCTCGAGGAGCTGGACAAATTTAAACGAGGAAACGACCTTATCAACTTTCAGGCGCGCGAATTTACCCGGGTGCTCGATGAAATTGTTGGTGATGACATTTTTAACGGCGGAAAATCGCTTGGTGCTGGAAAAGGCAGAATTCGTATTGAAACCGGAAAACCTTTCTCGGACGATTTAAAAGCTTCGTTTCGAGAGGATATTCCCGATCACAGGATTTTGGCTATTGCTGATTTTACTGCTAAAACTTATCCGCGCCGAAGAACAGTACTGATCAGTAAAGACATTAACCTGCGAATGAAAGCCAAGTCTTTGGGAATTCAGGCAGAGGATTACAAAACCGACCAGGTTACTGATGAAAATGTGCTGGACAAAACCATTACAACATTCGATAATTTTGACGACAGTGTTATTGACCAGCTGTACCAACAGGGTTCATTTGCAAAAGCCGATGTAAAAGATTTTAATCCTGATGCTAATGAATGTTACATTTTCAGGGGTAACCAGTCGAGTGCACTGGCACGTTACGACAGTAAATCGGAACGTATTTACCGCGTGGAGAAGAAGTCGGCTTACGGTATAAAACCACGTAATGCTGAGCAGACTTTTAGTTTGAATATGCTGATGGACCCTGAGGTCAGACTGATAGCACTTACCGGTAAAGCCGGAACCGGAAAAACACTGCTTGCATTGGCAGCAGCTATTGAACAGCACCGGCAATACGAACAGATACTTTTGGCTCGTCCGATTGTGGCATTGAGTAACCGCGACATTGGTTATTTGCCCGGTGATGCCAGCGAAAAAATCAATCCATACATGCAGCCGCTCTTCGATAACCTGGCTGTAATTAAGCATACTTTTAATCCACGAAGCAACGAATACCAGCTTATTGAAGAGATGGTAAAAGAGGAAAAATTAAACATTACACCGCTGGCGTACATTCGCGGTCGAAGTTTATCGAATGCATTTTTTATTATTGATGAAGCACAAAACCTTACGCCTCACGAAATAAAAACCATTATTACCCGTGCCGGCGAAGGAACAAAAATGGTATTTACCGGTGACTTGTGGCAGATCGACTCGCCCTACCTCGATATGAAATCGAACGGATTAGCCTACATGGTTGACCGCATGCGCAACCAGGAATTGTTTGCACACATTAATTTGGTGAAAGGCGAACGTAGCTATTTGGCAGAGCTGGCCAGCAACTTGTTATAAAGCAATAAAAATAGAAACGTCATGCTGAATTAAATTCAGCATCTACAAGAAAAAGATTCCGAAACAAGTTCGGAATGACGAAAGCAGAATAATTGATTCATAAAGAAGTATTTGCAATAAGCAGCTTTTTTCTACCTTTGCAGCCTATTTAGAATAATTCAAGATAGCAAGATG
>DASQBW010000312.1:0-2152 GCA_035635015.1 Draconibacterium sp.
CAATGTTTTTATACCCAACTTTTTCAACCGATTCGGCAATTGCCTTAGCAGATGGAAGTTCATTCATCGATCCGTTAAATTTCCAGATATTGTCCATCGATGCGTAACTAATATCAAAAGCACCATCAGTTAGTTCCGATATTTTAATGGCTCGCGCAATTAAATCAAATAATTCCTGATCTGTTTTAACCGGCTGAATTCCAGCATTCCGAATGATTTCTGAAGTTTCGGAAAGATCGTCCCACGAGGATATCATTCTTTCAATTCGGCTGATTTCTTCTATAGCCAAATCGATAGAAGTATTTCCTGCTGATTCGTTTTCGGCCAGCACAGTTATATCAAACCGACTTCCCATTAACTTTAATGTGCGGGTGTACTCCTCCTGCGCTGTTAAGAAAAACGGAAGGAGAATGAGTAATATGGCTGCGAACGATTTCAACTGCAATTACTTTTCCAGCGAATGCAACATGGCCACATATTCCTCCGGACTTGTTTTTTTATAGCCCGTTGTTCCTAAAGTTTTACCTGTCTTATCCAGAATTACAACCAATGGGAAAAGCCCTTGTTTGTTGTAAACTTCGGCTAAATGATCGTTGTGTTCCTGCTGCTCTTCCGTTAATTTATTGGCTTTTCTCTTCGGAAAATCAGCACGTAACAATACAAAGTGTTCTTCCGAATCCTTTAGAAATACTTCCGAGTCCCAAATCTCTTTTTCAAGTTTCATACAGGGAGCGCACCAATCGGAACCCGAGAATACCAGAAGGATATTTTTCCCTTCCTTGTTTGCTCTTGATTTGGCGGTTTCGAAATTGTGTTCCCAGTTTTGAGCCTGCAATGCACCTGAAAGTGCAACGACAAATACGATTAAAATTATTTTTTTCACACTGTATAATTTAAAATTATAATTCTCAATTTAATTATAAGTTGCAGTCAGTGTTGTTGAAGTTGAATGGCTATAAAACGGAGAAAATTGTATTTTGTTTTGCAGAAATCTAAATTGGCCGGCTTTTAGGATTAATTAACGTTTGCTATTTTTAACTGAAATAAAAAATCCCCGGTAAATTTTTCATTACCAGGGACAGGTGTAAAACGCAATTTTCTTTGATTCTAAATATTTGGAAATGAAACACCAATCATCAACGGATAAGACTTCGGGCCTCTTCCATCTTTAAATAACGAAGTCATGCTGTAATTGGCAAACACACAGAAGTCGCCAAAACCAATACGTCCTGTAAGTTCGTATTTCCATTGGTTGATGTGATAGCCACTTTTAGATTTTTCTTTACCACCCTTGTAATATTTGTATTTGGTGTGCGAGCCAAGGTAAAGACTACCAATAACTCCACCGGCTAAATATAAACGAGAGCTGCCCATCCGAAGAGGTGTTTTAACTTCGAGCATTAATGGTGCTGTGATGTAGTTTACATGCAATTTCGACTTTTTTATACCTCTTCCTTCGCTATCGTTTGGTAAATAACGGGGTATGGTAATGCCATATCCATCTCTCTTTTCAACAGTAACCGGATCGTTAAAAGTATAGTCGTTAAAACTTATTCCAAGTCCGGTTACAACTCCAAAAGTTTTACGCTCGTTTTTAAAAGCAAATTCTGCAAAATTCAGGTTCCAGGTTAATGATTTTCCAGGATTGAGATCGAGGAAATCGCCGTATTCGTCAAATTCTCCGTTGTAAATAGAGTAGTCTGTTCCTGTCATTATGTTTACACCAACTTCAAGACCTGCCCAGTGTGGATTAAATCTACCCGACCATTTTGGGCGATCTTCATCTTTATCAACTTTAACGTATGTTCCATTGTCGCCTTCAATTACTTTAAAAGTACGTCGCCCTACACGAACATGTGTAGTGTCGCCCCACTCGTCGGTAACTACTTCAACACCATCACCAACGGTTACCTGAACTTTCTCCTCGTCTTCAACATAAGTTACTACGTTCTTTTTTAATACCTTAACCTTTGTAGTATCATTTTGTGCCAATAGATTTGTGCTTATTGCGCAACATAAAATAAGTATAAAAATTTGTCTCATCTGAATATTGTTTAAATGTTTCTGATGCTGTGACGGACTTGTTGTTTTAAAAGTTACAGGGAAAGTTGATTTTATTTTCAGAAATATTTTTGTTGAGAATATGTAGTTA
>DASQBW010000313.1:0-4622 GCA_035635015.1 Draconibacterium sp.
GACAGCAATTTATATTGCTTCATTTTCAAATGTTTTCTGAAAACTTAAAATTTGTGTAATATTTTAACAGATGCGAAGATAAGGCTTTTGATGAAAACTCAGAGGATTGGAGGGCAATTTAAAGCTTATTAAGATTTTAGCATGATACCGGAAACCATTCGCCCGGTATCCACCCCTTCGCGACGTGCCGAATAATACTTCTCAGCCTTGGAAAACGAACATGCTCCAAGCACTTCTATATTTTGTCCCAACACCCCTTTTTTCAACAACAACTGCCGGTTGGCTTCCCAAAGATTAAAATGAAACTTGCCTGTACCATTTTTGTGCAGGGCCGTTTCAACATTGGGGATAGTTTTGCGGGCAGCGGTAACCACCTCATCGCCCACCTCATAAACTTCAGGACTTATAGAAGGCCCAATCGCAGCCACTATATTTTTTGCAGAAACGCCGTAATTATTTATCATCTTGCTCACTGCTTTTTCAACAATTCCACCAACGGTTCCACGCCATCCGGCATGAACAGCAGCAATTACTTTCGCCTCCGGATCGAACAACAACACAGGAACACAATCGGCAGTTTGCACACACAAACACAACCCTGATTGATTGGTAACGAGTGCATCGGTTTCTGAAAAAATAGATTCGGGAATCTCCTGAACATCGGCGACACAACTACTGTGCGTTTGATCGGGAAAAACCATTTGCCCAACTTCCAACGCCAGTGCTTCGGCCAGTTTTGCCTTGTTTCCAGGCACATTGCTGTACCTAATTCGCTCTATTGGCAAGGTGTTTTTTGTGGTGGTGAAAGCACAAAGTTCAGTAAAAGGCTGAAATATGTTGTAACGGATCAAATCCGGTTTTCTATCCATTTTTTAACAAGCTGTTTAATCCCTCTTTATTAAGCAGGGTAACGGTTTTCTTTTCAATTTTTATCAGGTTCTCACTTTGCATTTCGCCAAGAACACGTGCCAGCGATGGCCGGGTTACTCCAAACATTTCAGCCAGTTGTTGTTGTGTATTTTTTAGTTCGAACGAATGAAACCGGTCGCCGGCCTGCTGAAGTAAAAAATGAGCAACCTTTTCTTTTATGGTTTTAAAACTCAGGAAGTGCAGTTTCTGCGAAAGAAATTGTGCACGGGTTGAAATGCTATTTAAATAGTTGCGCAACAAACGTGTGTTTAATTGCAACAGTTTTAGGAACTCAACAACAGGAATAGCAAGCAACTCCGCCTTATTATTAGCAGTTACTGTTACCGGAAATTTATTTTCTTTCCCGAACAAAAAGGCAGCTGCCAGAGGTCGCGGCGCTTCAATGTCCTCTATTTTCACTGTTTTTCCAGAGTAATCGATCATTTCGCCGCGAACACTTCCGGAAAGCACAACAAACAGGTTAGCAACTTCTTCACCTCCCTGCACAACAATCGCATCCTTTTCGAATTTACGCACCTGGTAATGAATTTTTGAAAACAGTACACGGCACTCCTCTTCAGGAATGCCATTAAACAAAGGACTTTTTACAAGAAGTGAATAATCTTTCATTTTGTAACAATTGGTACATTCTGCCTAACACCAGCACCCTACTTTTGTTGCGTAAACTTAAAGAAAAGAATAAAAAGATGATACGAGAGATAATTAAAATTGACGAGGATTTGTGCAACGGATGCGGTGTTTGTGTACCAAACTGCCACGAAGGGGCATTACAAATAATTGACGGAAAAGCACGATTGGTAAGCGAATTAATGTGCGATGGACTGGGTGCTTGTATTGGTCATTGTCCGGAAGGAGCGATTACTATTGAAGAACGCGAAGCCGATGCTTACGACGAAATTACAACCATTTCGCAAATGGTAAAACAGGGAAAAGCCACCATGTTTGCGCATTTAAAACACTTGCAAGACCATAACGAAACAGGTTATTTGCAGCAGGCACTTGGTTTTATAAAAGCCAATCGCGAGGCCATGCCTTTCGAGATCAGCGAAGTGCATGAATTGCTTCATGGAGCTAAAAAAGAACAAGCTTCAGGCGGTGGTTGCGCTACCGGCGGATGTCCGGGTTCGGCACCAATAGCATTTGATGCCGGCGGTTTAAAAATGGCTGCTCCGGCAGCAGAAACACCATCGGAACTTACCCAATGGCCGGTGCAAATGCATTTGATCAACCCGGCAGCAAGTTATTTCATAGGCGCCGATCTTTTGGTAGCAGCCGATTGTGCAGGTTTTGCATACGGCAATTTCCACAACGATTTTATTAAAGGCCGCAAGATGGTAATTGCCTGCCCAAAACTCGATAATAGCACAGACACTTACATTTATAAATTATTGCAGTTGATTGAAGAAGCAAAAGTGAACACTATTACGGTGGTAATAATGGAAGTTCCGTGTTGCGGAGGATTATCGCAAATGGTAACACGCGCCTCACAAATGGCATCGCGAAAGGTACCCGTTAAGGAAGTTGTGATTGGAATTAAAGGCGATGTATTAAGTGAAGAATGGGTATAACCCAACCAAAAACCCAATTAGTTGTGATATAACCATAGCCCTCTTTCACTCAATTTCAAAGAATAATCATTTTTAAATATCAAATTAGTATGTTTTGTTTTCAATGTCAGGAAGCAGCCAAAGGAACTGGTTGCACTATAGCAGGAGTATGTGGAAAAACCAGCGATGTAGCAAATTTGCAGGATACATTATTGTATGTACTGAAAGGTGTATGCTGGTATAACGAGAAATTAAGAGCAGTGGGCGTAAACCCTAATAAAGTAGATAAATTTGTTTTCGATGGTTTGTTTAGCACCATTACCAATGCCAATTTTGACGCGGCAGTATTTACCAAACGAATTATCAAAGCACTGCAGTTAAGAAACGAGCTGCACGTATTGAGCAAAGAAGCAGGAGTAGTTTTACCTTCAGAATTACCGGCCATAGCAACATGGACAGGAAACACTACCGAAGAGTTTGAAGCGAAAGCTGAAGAAGTTGGTGTATTGAGCACTGAAAACGAAGACATCAGATCGTTGCGCGAGTTGATCATTTACGGTGTAAAAGGTTTGGCAGCTTATGCTGAACACGCCTACAATTTGGGAAGTCAAAAAGATGAGATATTCCAATTTATGCAACGTGCTTTAGTTGCTACAACTGAAGACCTGAGTGTTGACGAACTTGTTGCACTTACTTTGGAAACCGGAAAATTTGGTGTTGATGTAATGGCCTTGCTTGATGCTGCCAACACCGGTTCTTACGGAAATCCGGAGGCTACAAAAGTAAATATTGGCGTACGCAACAATCCGGCAATTCTGATTTCAGGTCACGATATGAAAGACATGGAAGAGTTGCTGAAACAAACTGAAGGTACCGGCGTTGATGTGTACACCCACAGCGAAATGTTGCCGGCACACTACTATCCGGCCTTTAAAAAATACGATCACCTGGCGGGTAATTATGGAAATGCCTGGTGGAAACAAAATACCGAATTTGAGAGTTTTAACGGACCAATTCTGTTTACTACCAACTGTATCGTTCCACCAAAAGCATCGGCAACCTACACCGATAGAATTTACACTACCGGAGCATCAGGCCTTGACGGAGCTATTCATATTCCTGATCGCAAAGATGGTAAAATGAAAGATTTCAGTGCCATTATTGAGCATGCTAAAAAATGTGCTGCACCTCAGGAAATTGAAACCGGAGAAATCGTTGGCGGATTTGCACACGCACAGGTTTTTGCTTTGGCCGACAAAATTGTTGATGCCGTAAAATCGGGTGCTATCAGAAAATTCTTTGTAATGGCCGGTTGCGACGGACGTATGAAAAGCCGCGATTACTACACTCAATTTGCTGAGCAACTGCCACAAGACACTGTGATTCTTACAGCAGGCTGTGCTAAATATCGCTACAATAAACTGCCGTTGGGCGATATCGGTGGTATTCCACGTGTTATCGATGCCGGACAGTGTAACGACTCGTACTCGCTGGCAGTTATTGCCTTAAAACTGAAAGAGGTATTTGAGTTAAACGACATTAACGAGTTACCAATTGCTTACAACATTGCCTGGTACGAGCAAAAAGCAGTAATTGTTTTACTGGCACTGCTACACTTAGGCGTAAAAAACATACACCTTGGGCCAACACTTCCGGCATTCCTTTCGCCAAATGTAGCTAATGTATTGGTTGAAAATTTTGGAATCGGAGGGATTACCGAGGTAGACAAAGATTTAGAACTATTTTTGGGCGCAGAAGTAGAAGCTGAAGAAAGAGAGGGACAGTCCTAAACAAGGGGACAATTTAGTTGGAGGTTTATAATGGCATTTGCTGAAAAGCGGGTGCCATTTTTAATTCAATAATGCTTCTTCATTAACCGGAAGAGTAAACCAAAATACAGAGCCTTCTCCGGGTGAACTTTCCACCCGGATTCTTCCTTTATGTTTTTCGATAAACTCTTTACAAAGCATTAAACCCAGCCCGCTGCCTTTTTCGCCTTTTGTTCCTAATGTGGGTTCTTCTTTTCCTGGGAAAAACAAATCCTCCAGTTTTTCAGGTTCAATACCAATTCCGTTGTCCTGTATTCCAATTGTAATAAAATTCTTTTCTGTTTTACCACTTCTTAGGTATACTGCTTCACCCGGG
>DASQBW010000314.1:0-5414 GCA_035635015.1 Draconibacterium sp.
AGGTATAGTTTTGTTTTTAGCAGGTTCTTCTTTCACAGAAGAAGGGATTTCGAGTACAAACGAATTAAAATCTTTAACAGAATTGTCTATAAACAACTTGCCGTGATGTAATTCGGCCAGCGAACGCGCCAGAGGCAGTCCTAATCCTGATCCTTGAGGGACACTAGTTGTATGATCGGATTCGAGCTTAAAGAAGGGTTCAAATATTTTCTCGTGAAACTCCTCCTGAATCCGATCTCCGTCACTGTTAACTTTTATAACAACTTTTTCACTGTTTTTTTTGTATTCAACGTGAACCTGAATTATACTGTAAGTGTATTTTATGGCATTATTAAACAGGTTACTAATTATCTTGGTTATGGTCTCTTCGTCTATATTAACAACAATGTCTTTGTCCGGAGTATAAAGTTGAAAATCAATGCCTTTTTCTTTTGCTGTGGGCAAAAACCTACTGTAAATATCGTTTATTGTATTTTTTATATCTACACTTTGGTAATCAAGTTTTAATAAATCTGTCTCTGTCTTTCTGAAATCAAGTAGTTGATTGGTGAGTTTTAATAACCGATCCGTGTTCTTTTTCATAATCAGAAGATTATGTGTTGTTGTTTCAGAACATTTTTCATGATTCAGAATTCGGTCTAACGGAGCTTTTATTAAGGTTAGAGGAGTACGAACCTCATGGGTAATATTGGTAAAAAAGCTAATTTTTGAATTTAACAGTTCTTTCTCCCTTAACTGTTCCATGCGGTCCAGTTTCTGCTGAATTTCAAGTTGCTTTTTGTTTTTGTATATGCGAAAGAATGTATAGCATAAAAATACGGTTAACAAGCAGTATAAGATAATGGCTCCTTTCGACTTTGAGAGTGGAGGGATAATTTTTATGTTAAGGCTTGCCTGATTGGCTGCCCACTCTTTATTATCGTCCATAGAGGTGACCAGAAAGCGATAATTTCCAGGTGGAACATTGGTATAGTAAACCCTTCGGTTTGTTGGGATAATCTGCCATTCTTTATCGGCCCCTTCCAGTTTGTAGCGATATTTGGTTAGTGAAGGATTAGTATATGATGGCGAGGCAAAATCGATGGTAAAGGTACTCTGATCATGGTTCAGTCTTACCTCGTTACTGTTTAATATCGATCTTTCATCCTGACTGATAAATTCCTCTGGATGTTTTGATGTTCCGGCGGTTTGTAAAGCAGTAATGTAAACAGGTGGGAGATAATCTCTTGATTCAAAGTCAGCAGGATTGAAGGATACCATTCCATTAACTGACCCAAAATATATTATTCCAGTGTTATCCTTGTAAGAAGAGTTGTAGCAAAAGTGATTGTCGATTAAGCCATTGGATTTTCTGAAGGTTACAGTTTCGCGATTGGTGGGATTGAATTTTATCAGGCCGTTAGTAGAGGTAATCCATAGTATTCCCTGCCCATCTTCAATAATACTACATGTTATTCCGGCTGGTATTCCATCATCTTTATTAAAGGTTGTAAATGTGTAATCTTCCTTGTTAACGTGGCATAATCCATCACGTTCAGTTGTCAGCCAAATACGGTTACTACTATCTTCAAAAATCGAGGTAATATAATCCGAGCCCAGGCTTTTCGGATTGTTTTGGTCATGATAAAGGTGTTTACTCAATTCTGATTTTTGATTATAAATGAATAAGCCACTTCCAAGTGTGCCCAGCCAAACGAGCCCCTCTTTATCTTCGTGCATAGAAACGATTATGGTTTGTGGTGCAAGATTGTGCATGTAGTCCAGGTTTTCTTTTTCGGGATTGTATTTGTACAGGCCGATTGTCGATCCAATGTAGATCGTGCCATTTTGTGTTTTCAGAAGCGACAGGAAAGATTCGACCTGATATTTATTTAAACCATTTTTCTTTTTTAGTGCACAAAAATGTTGTTTTACTTTTTCTTTTTCAATATCATATAGAAAAACTCCGTTATCATGGGTCGCAATCCATAGGTCGCTGCTGTCAGCTAATATGGCCTGAATATTGGTGCTTCTTATTCCATTGGTATTGTTTTTAAATGAGTAATCTTTAAACGTTCCGTTTTCCACACTCATTTTATTTAAGCCTGCGTCTTCGGTTCCAACCCATATCGTTCCGTTTTTATCTTTACAAATGGCTTTAACTACATTTCCATTGAGGTAACCGGGGGTGTTTGATGAATAATACTTGGTGAAAGGAGTGCTCTCTCTTGGCAAATAGCTTAATCCACCATAAAAGCTGCCAAACCAAATTCCTCCTTCACTGTCTTGAATCACCGATTTGACAGCATTATTTGAAAGGGAGTATGAGTTATTCGGAGTATTCCTGATATTATCTTCAAGTCCTTTTTCACTATCGAGAATATGAATACCACTTTCGCTGGCTATCCAATATTTGTTTTCAATTCTGATTATGTCGTTAATAATTATCGCTTGTCCATTTTTATCACTGGTAACTACCTCTGTAATTTGTCCATTATTAGGATTGAATTTTTTAATTCCGGCTTTACGAGTAATAACCAAAAGTTGATTATCGTCTGTTTCTATTGTTTTAGAGAATACGACAGGTCTTTCCAATTCTTCTTTATCCAGCACAGGGAATGCTCTAAAACTGGCTATTCTAGTGTCGTAGTTATACAGTTTCCCATCTATAGAAGAAAACCATATGTCACCGGTTGTTGTGATGCAAATTGAAGTTGGGGAGAAATGTCTGTAGGATGGATAAAATTTAATTTCTTCTGATGTTTTTGAATAACAATAAATCCCCTGGTCCGAAATGACCCATATATTATTTTTTAAATCAGTTTTAATATCATAAATTAAACCTGATATCTTGTATTCAACATCGTCAAGAGTGCTAAATTTATCCGTTTCCGGATTGTAATAACAAGCTCCTCTATCCGTACCAATCCATATCCAACCGTCTTGATCTTCCTCAAGCGAATAAATAATATTATTTATTAAACTGTTTTTGCTGTTTGGTTGATAAGAAAAGCTCTGAAACCGAAAACCATCAAAGCGGTTTAATCCATCTTGTGTACCAAACCACATAAATCCTCGCTTGTCTTGCAAACAACAGTGTACTGTATTATTCGACAGCCCATCCTCAGTTTTATACTGCCGAAAATAATATTGCCTTGAATAGCTGTTCAGGGATATCATTATCAAAAGGATAACCAATAGCCTATTCATAAGTTGGTATTTTAGTTAGAATTAGTTCAAAATCCCCTGGCGCTAACCAGAGATTATTTAAAAGTAAACATTTTCTTCTGAATTTCAAGTTTCTGTTGGATAACAGGTTTATATGTATTGGTGTAAAGGATTAATGAAAGGTTTTGCCGGAATCTTATAGTGATTATTTATGAGAGGTTTATATTTTATAAATTTCCTCAAATTATTTCCTTGCGATGATAAAGCTATTCATCACTCTTGTCTAACCCTTGTTTAACAAAATGTCTTGTTTTGAAATTGTTTTAATCACTTACGAATACAGAAATAGTTTGCATTAACCGATCCTTCTTTTGAATCTTTTCAGGTTTATTTTGCCAAAATAATTACACTCGTTTTTGAAGTACTCGTATCAAAAAAATGGATTGTTTTCTATCATAGTATATTTGTATTTATTATAAGTGTCTCTTTCGTTAAAATTCAGCTGGTGTCTTTTTTTAATGTCACTAAACCAGATGGTTGTGCTGTATTTAATGGCTTTTTTAAGCATTGTTGTTCTCTTTTATTCCAGAATATTAATAGTTTTTGATTGATTTTTTTTATCTAATGTTATCTCAAACACATAGTTTTGGATTACTAACTAATTAAAATTTTTTTAAACTAATTTCTAACTATTATTAACTAATTAAAGTACCTAGATTTATGAAAAAAACAACATTCTCTTTACGCTTTCTCTTTGATCCAATAAACCTTATTTAGTCGAAAAATCCTGCAATTCGTTTTAATGTATGAGCTGTTTAAAATAGTGCTCAATAAAAAATGAAAAATTCAGCTAGGACAGAAAGAGCAATCCGAACTCATTTTAGCTTTTAATGGCATTGGTTATAACGCATCAAAAAGCTGGGTTGCAAAATCATTCTGTAGTAAAAACAAAAAGCAGCATTGGATTCTATTCAAAATGAGATGGTGACAATTTAATTTGCAAATGATAATTTTAAAGTATATGCATTGAAAGTAATGTATAGTCAATAATTGATTCTTGTGAAGAAAGTATACATGATATAATTTAAAGCCTTTACTATTTTACAAGATTAATGTTCTCGATAAAGTAATTTGGTTTATACTACTTATTCAAGTATTAAGGTACTTATGTATCAGTAAAATAGTGAGGCTTTATTTCTCTTATAAAACGTGATTTTTGAAACTTAAAAGATATGGTTTGAATGTTTTAAAATTATCAATAATTAATGATTAAGGTCAACCATTTTAGTAGTAGTTTGTTTGTAGTAGTCTGGTAGGCAGTAAGATGTGGGTAGTTGTTTGTAATATGGAAACATCATGTTATGGAAATATGTAATAATATATGAACTAAATCGATTGACTAACGTAATAGAATAACGATATAAACTAAATTAATTACTTATGAGACACTTGAATTCTTCGTAGCAAGCTGCTAAGGGAAAGCAGTTCGCTTTTTCTTAACATTTGCAATTTTTTAAACTAACTAAACTTTAACAACTATTAATTCTAATTAAAAAATGAACTTATGAAAAAAAATGAGAAGCGTATTCAATTATGCGGGAGTTTTAAAAAAACCTTCAGGTTAATTGGCCTACTGCTATTTATACAAGTGGTATGCTCCTTTGGCAATGTGTCTGCTCAAAGCACCATCACTGGCCAGGTAACCGATGCTTCTAATCAATCCCTGCCAGGTGTTACTGTTGTTGTTAAGGGAACAACAAACGGAGCTGTTTCAGACATTGATGGAAATTATTCTCTAAGCAATGTTCCGGCTGATGCAACAGTCGTGTTTACTTTTGTTGGAATGCAAGCTCAGGAAGTTGCAGTGAATGGCCGCCAGGTGATTGATGTAACAATGACTGAAGAAACCATTGGCCTGGATGAGGTTGTTGCAATTGGTTACGGATCAGTTAGAAAGGCAGACTTAACAGGTGCCGTAGGAGTTGTTGAGGTTGAAGAAATGCAAAAAACTGCTGCAGGAGACATCGGTAACTACTTTAAAGGTCGTGTTGCAGGTGTTGCGGTAACCAGCGACGGTGAACCAGGTGACGAACCAAGCGTTCGTATTCGTGGATTCTCTACTTTCGGAAACGCACAACCATTGTATGTAATTGATGGTATTCCAATTGAAGGGGGACAAAGGGACATTAATCCGAACGATATCGAAACAATGCAGGTGCTTAAAGATGCATCAGCAGCTTCAGTATATGGTTCGCGTGCTGCAAATG
>DASQBW010000315.1:0-3564 GCA_035635015.1 Draconibacterium sp.
AAATAACATACAAAATGGAAGGATTTTCAGTGATAATGCCCACTTTCAATCAGGCTGCATTTATACGCAGGGCTATATTAAGCTTGCTGCAACAAACATTTACTCAATGGGAATTAATTATAATTAACGATGGTTGTACTGACGAAACGGAAGAATTTATAAGTGACTTTCTATTATCTAACTCAAACATAACGTACACAAAAAACAAAACAAACCTGGGGTTGGGGCAATCCATAAACAAGGGTTTAGATATTGCCCGCTATAGCTATATTGCCTATTTGCCATCGGATGATTATTTTCATTACAACCATCTGGAAACCTTTTATAAAAAATTTCAAAAGGCAGAAGATGCCGTTTTGGTATTTAGCGGAATGAATTATGCCGAAAGCGACTCATATGCCTATTCGTCTAAAACTCAAACTTTTGGAATTCGAAAAAATTATTGTTTGCAATTGGTACAAACGGCACATAAAAAAACGAATGACCGCTGGGTGCAAAGAGATGAGTATATAACCGCCAATTTATTTGATATGTATTGGCGAAAGCTTGCCGGTAAAGGATTATTTTATTCCATTGATAAAATCACCTGCAGATGGACCAACCATAAAGAACAAAGGCACAAGATTCTTAGCGAAGATTATAATGGGGGTTTAAATGATTTCAGGAGATACTATCAAATAAAACATCCGCTTAAAATTAAAGTCTCGAAGTTTAAGTTTATCGATGAGGAAGAATTGTATGCCCCGCTTACCTCTAGAACAATTAAGATTGAAAATCCTCTTAAAATTTTATTGGTTGGAGGATTATCGTATCATGCTGAGCGGATTACGGCATTTGAGGAGCAAGGACATAAATTATATGGTTTATGGGTGAATAAAGGTTTTTTAAGTAGTTTCGATACCGTTGGTCCCCTGCCCTTTGGTAATGTTGAAGATATATCTTATGAAAATCGAAAAAATGAAATAGCAAAAATTAAACCTGATATTATTTATGCCTTGCTTAATACGGTCTCAGTTTCTTTTGCGTATCAAATAATGAAGGAAAATCCGGATATTCCTTTTGTGTGGCATTTTAAAGAAAGTCCAGCTTACTGTTTAGAAAGAAATTCATGGAAAGAGCTAATTAAGTTATACCACTTTGCAGATGGGAAAATATATATCAACGAAGAAGCAAAACTGTGGTTCGAACTTTTTATTCCATCCAATGGTCTCTCTTATATTTTAAATGGAGATATGCCTAAAAAAAACCATTTCTCAAATAATTTCACTCCGCGCCTTTCAAACAACGATAATGCAATTCATACAATGATAGCTGGGAGAATGATCGGAATTACATCGGATAATATTAAACGTTTAGCGGAAAATAATATTCACATTCATTTTTATAACGAAAGCTACCATAATAGATATGAGAATATCGTTAGACGAAGCATGAAAGTTGCTCCTGAACATTTTCATATCCATCCACATTGCAAACAAACAGAATGGGTGAAAGAGTTCTCGAAATACGATGCAGGGTGGTTGCACTGTTTCAATAGTACCAATTATGGAAATGTCATTAATGCAAACTATGATGACATTAATATTCCGGCAAGAATTGGAACACTTGCTGCAGCAGGCATACCTATGATACAAAAAAACAACTTTTCGCACATTGTAGGAATGCAATCTATTGTTAAAAATTACAACATGGGCATATTTTTTAAGGATTATGAGGATTTGGTTACTCAGTTAAGAAACAAGAAACTAATGAATGAACTCCGGGAAAATGTTATCAAACACCGCGAAAAATTTACGTTTGATTATCATGTGCCAAACCTCATTGACTTTTTCAGGAAGGTGATTGAAACTAAAAGAAATCACTCTAACAAGTCTTGATTGACACATTTTAAAAGAACAATTAATCCTAAGGAACAGTCATGTATACTAATCGTCTATAATAATTTGTTATTTAATGGAACCTATATTAGCAAACAACAATATGTAAATAAAAATCAGAGATTCTTATCAGTAACTGAACTTATAAAATCTTGTAATTAAAAAACATGGTTAAATCAATTGAATATGGCGTAATTCTCGCGGCTGGCGATGGCAAACGAATGAAACCTCTTAGCGACTATTTTCCAAAAGTAACTTTACCAATCCTGGATAAACCTCTGCTAATTCATCATTTTAGCATTATGGAAATGATAGGTGTAAAGAAAGTGTTTATAATTGTATCTGAGACTAATAAAACAAAGATTCAAGAAATAATAAAAGATGATAGTCATATTAATTTATCCTATGAGTTTGTAATACAAAAAACTCTTAGAGGAACAGGACATGCAGTTTTATTATTAGAAAAAAAGCTTAACAATAAAAGATTTTTACTTCTTCTTGGCGATGAGTATTATAACGATACAAGCTCGTTTAAAACTTTACAGGCAAGTGAGAAAAATAGTCTGATAATGGGATTAATTGAGTATGATAATATTGATCATATAAAAGCAGGTTGCAATGTTCACCTTCATGAAAACATTATAACGCGATTGGTTGAAAAGCCAAAAGAGGATAAAATTGAAGGTAAGTGGTGTTGGGATGGATCTTTGGTACTAGATGCTACAATATTCCCGGTTTTAAAAAATTTAAAAGAATCAAGTGCATATAAAAAGGATGGTATATGTCTTGTAAAAGCAATGCAAATATTAATTGAGAATGAACATCAAATTGCTGTAATAAAAAAGAACTGTAAAAATATAAACATGACAAGTGATCTGGATTTTTTTAGAGCTAATCTAATAGAATACGACAAAAAGTATGGTAGTATAATATTAAACAACGTGATAAATGAAGTTTTAAAGTAACTGGAATGTTATCCTTTCACACCTCCAAGCTCTCCAAACACATTATAAATAAGTCTCCACTCGTGCACATTTTTGTCGAGCTGTTTTTTACCATCCGCCAATATTGTGTAGTACTTTCTTGGCCGCTGATTCTCCTGCATTTTCCAAAAAGATTTTATCATCCCATTACTTTCAAGTTTTTTTAAAACCGGATAAATACTTGCTTCCTTCCAATTGATTTCGTTATTGGTAATCTCTTTTACACGTTGAACAATCTCGTACCCGTAACTATCGCTATTACTTAGTACCGATAAAATTATAGGGATCGCGGACGCTCCCACCAGCTCTTTTGAAATACTCTTCATTTTTCTTTTATACGTTATTTAAATATATAAGCCCCATAGGTAGGTTTGATAGTTAACGCCAAAAGTACAAAATTGTTTCGAAATTCTGTTGAGAACCGGTAATTCAATATATCCATGATTCTGGGTTACTTTAAATATCTGATTAAAAGCGCAAAAATAATACAGAATAGTCCTCTATTAACACGAACATATTTCATGCAATATGATTGAATAAAAATGGATTTTGACGATAAAATCAAAATTTATTACTTCTATAGTAGAAAAAAGCAGTTTTAGCTTTAAAACATATTTGGGTGAGCAAAACGGTAAGTACTCTTGAAATTGTCACACATAAAACACTTACAGGACTAAGTTGCAATCCAGGTGGGTTTATAATTA
>DASQBW010000316.1:0-2828 GCA_035635015.1 Draconibacterium sp.
GTTGATAAGGTCGTAGTAACTTATGTCGATTTCTTTTCATTGAGTGCTAAACACAAAGAAATGGATGAACTTTGGTTTGGATACGATTTTAAAGAACCGGTGGCTGTTGATGCTTTTGAGTATTACTTAAGGGGTGATGCTTATTTGCGACCCGGTACTACTTACGAACTTCTTTACTGGGATTTTGGTTGGAAATCAATGGGTAAAAAGAAGTTTAATGGTGAACCGCTCTGGTTTGACAATGTTCCGGAAAATGCACTCTACCTCATTAAGATAATTGAGACGAATAGGTATAGCCGGATATTTACTTATATTAACGGGGAGCAGAAGTTTATGTAAAATGTAAGTAGCTAAGACGGAAGAAGCTATTTTTAGATAGAAGATTCCCACAATTCTTGATTATATAGATGGAGCTTGTAACGAATAAAAAGTTTACTTGTTTGTAAATTGCCTTGGCGAGCTAAACTGCACAGCGGATTCAAATAACATAAACTACTACCCAATCAAATATCGCAATCTTACAAGTAAATTAAATGCATAATTTCTAAAACATGAGCAGCACCAAAAGAGATTCATTTTAAGATTAAATCAGTGATGTCCTAAATAATTTCAAATTTACTTTTTCTCCGTCTTAAACTGGCTATTCTGGACAGGTTTTGTTTATTTTTCAAAATCAATCCCCCAATCAAACAATTTTCCTTGCACATAGGGTATTGGGACAGGTTCGGGTGGTTGTTCAAACGGATTGTCAAGCAATCGTTTGAGGTCAAATTTTACCAGAAGGTTAATCCTAAGGAATGCCACCAGGTTTGATAGGCACCAACCATACTTTGCACAAGCTTTCAGGTACTTTAAAATCAGTATGGTTATCATTGCTGTCCAAATCTGTATTAATACTGCGTTCGGAGATGTTCCGAGGAATGATTTGATTTTCAGGAGCTGTTTTATGTCTTTGAAAAACTGCTCAATATCCCAGCGGGCTTTATAAAGCTCGGCGATAGTGTTTGCTGTCCAATAAAATTGGTTGGTAATAAGTTCTATTGCTTGCTGGTTTACTTCGTCCCAAACAACCACCCTGCGAAGTTTTTTCGGGTATTTGGCTTTTGTTTTTTCTTCTGAAAGCTCAATATACTCATCAACCAGAATGTGCTGGTGCCTGCCATCGGGCAGTTCTTTTTCGTAGAGCCTGTTGAATTTGACCGATTTTTTGAGCCGTACTACAAAGAAACTTTTGCAGGTATGCCAACGGTAAAGGTTTTCGAAATCGACGTAAGCGCGGTCGGCTACTACCACACTGTCCGGCGGAAGGACGATTTCTTTGGCGGCATTGACATCATTGACTTTGCCGTCGGTCAGATTAACGTAAACGGGCAGGCAACCATCGTAATCGAGCAAAGTATGCAGTTTTACTGCCCCTTTTCGTTTGCGGAACTTTGCCCAGTCGAACAAGCTTAAACAAAGGGAAATAGTAGTGGAATCAAGCAAGAATATTTTTGATTTAATCCTGAAGCGTGTTTGTTTAAACTGGGTTAATCCTGATAATTTATGCAGAAGTTTGAAATAATAATCCTGAAAAAGGTGCCACTTCCTGTTTTGGTTCTGATAAGCTAATGAAGATTTAGACGGAGCTTTCTGCAGTCCTAAATGGTTTAGGTTTCCTGAAGCTGAACGCAAACCATTGGTTACATCTCTGAGTGAGTTCAACTTAGAGAACTGGCAAAACAGCATGGTTATCAAATGCGTCCAACTGTCGACACCCTTGTTGTGCTTGTCTGTGTCGTAAGTTTTTACCAGTGTTTTAAAAGAGTTTCTACACAACGATTGAATTATCTGAGCAAAGAGCAGGGCAAACTCACACTTTTTCACATTAACAACTTGAAATTATTTCGTCATATTTGTTTGAAAATCAACTGTTTATCTGTTGTTTTTCACGAATAAAATTTGTATATTATATTGATAATCAATAAATTACGAATTTTGAAAACAACTATTGAATTAAGGTCTGTTTTTAGTCAAATAGACGACCCCAGAAGCGATATAAACAAGCTTCACAAGTTAGAAGACATCCTTCTTATCGGAATTATTTCAGTGATTTGTGCGGCAGATACCTGGAAAAATATGGAGACATATGCCAAAGCAAAAGAAGAATTTTTGCGCTCATTTCTGGAATTACCCAATGGGATTCCTTCGGACGACACATTCAATCGTGTCTTCTCATCTATTGACAGTGAGCAATTTGAGGCTTGTTTTATAGATTGGGTAAGCCATTTGGTAAACTTAACAGATGGGGAAGTTATACCAATTGATGGAAAAACAATTAGAGGGGCAAAGTCTAAAGGGAAGAAATCACCTTTTCATATGGTAAGCGCATGGGCTACCAATAATAATTTGGTTCTGGGACAGGTAAAAGTTTCTGAAAAATCGAACGAAATTACTGCCATCCCTAAATTGCTGGAACTAATTACCGTTAAAGGATGTATCGTTACGGTTGATGCCATGGGTTGTCAGCAAGATATAGCAAGTAAAATAATAGAACAAGAAGCCGATTATATTTTAGCCGTTAAAGAGAACCAAAAGCAATTGTACCAAAATGTTGTAGATGTATTTAGGTTTGGAGACAACATTCAGGTCGATTTATCTGAAGAGCTGGATCATGGCCGTATAGAAACCAGAAAATGCAGCGTTATAACAGATTTTAAGTTCGTTGAAAACAGGGAAGAATGGACAGGCTTAAAAAGTATCGTGAAAATTGAAAGCATCAGGGAGTTTAAAAACTCTGACAGACCAACTGAAACAGCCACAAGGTATTACATCTCAAGTTTACAGAC
>DASQBW010000317.1:0-3923 GCA_035635015.1 Draconibacterium sp.
GTATAAACCCGATCTCTCGGAAATGGAAAAGGATGTGATTGCCCACGCGCTAAAACAGTTTTTCAAAACCACAGAATCTGAACGGTCTTTTAATGGTTTTTATGAATTCTGCCGGGAGTATATCCCGCAACTGGTGGAGGAGCAGTCACTGGAATTTAATACCCATGAATTTTTCTTTATCCTGGGAAAATACTACCGGGGAGGAGAGTACGACTACCTGCTGAACAAACCCATGAAGACCGATGAGTTTTTCAGCTGTCCTTTCCTGGTCTTCGAGCTGGATAATATCAAAGACCACCCCGTAATCTTTCCGGTGGCCACGCTGATTATCATGGACATTTTTCTCAAAAAGATGCGACGGCTGAAAAACACACGCAAGGTGATCTGTATCGAAGAGGCATGGAAGGCCATTGCCACACCGCAGATGGCCGGGTATATGAAATACTTTTTTAAAACCATCCGCAAGTTTTTTGGTGAGGCCATGGTCGTAACACAGGAAGTAGATGATGTGATTTCATCACCCATCATCCGTGATGCGATCATTAACAATGCCGATACCCGCATCCTGCTGGATATGGGAAAATTCAAAAACAAGTTTGAACAGATCAGCAGCTTTCTGGGACTGACCGCTTTTCAGCAACAACAGATCCTATCGATTAATAAAAATCTGCCTTCGGACCGGAGTTTTAAGGAAGTGTTTATTGCACTGGGTGAGTATTCCCGGGTCTTTGCCCTGGAAGTCAGCCGCGCAGAATACTATTGCTACACCACCGAACAAAAAGAAAAGGAAAAGATACTGGAACAGCTGATCGCGGACCGGTCCATCCTTGAGATCTTAAAACAAATGTAAAATCCTAAAAAAGTACAATCATGAAAAACTTTATCGTACTCATTTTTGTAATTCTACTTGCAGCAAATGCAGGTAGAGCTACTGCGCAAACTCCGGTAACCGATGTGGGAGCCGGAATCCAACGCGAAGCACTCTGGACGCAGGAAGAAGGAATACTTTCGAAAATCAACCTGTACAATATCCTGATCAAAGCCTTGAACGGCGACATCAAAGGATTGACGGGAGAGATTCTCGGCATCGACCAAAAGATGCTGGAAAGTTTGGAGAAAGTATCCCTGCTGATCAAAGACTACAAACGCATACAGGAAACCAAAGATATCCTGCAACAGATCATTGCCATCTATACCCAGAAAGTACCTCTACTGGTGCAGGACGGAAATTTTACTACTCAACAGGCCGCTGCCATTGTGCAGAGCTTTGATCTGATACTGGATGATAGCAAAGCATTGGTTACATCCATTCTGAATATCATCGTAAAAGACAACCTGTTTATGATGGATGATAAACAACGTTACGATGCCATCAACGGAATTTACCTGAGTGTCAAACAACACTACGGCACAATCTGCTACCTGCACAACAAACTTTTGTATGCTTCCTATCTGAAAAGTCATGACAGTGGTACGCTGGAAGGATTTGCCATGTATTACAGCCTGTACAACTAACACAACGAACAACGATGAAACGATTATTTCAAATCCTTATCATGCTTCTGCTGCTTTTCGCTGCAACAGAACAGTCAAAAGCACAGCTGATTGAGATCAAACCCTGGCATGGTTACTATCCGGAGATGGAAGGAACTTATCCACTTACGTTTATCGCTTTTACCGGCTGGTTGATTCCCATACCTCACGTTTTTGTGCGTACCTGGCCGACGCACTATTATGTGGAAGTGGGAGCACTGCCTGTTACCGATGGAGGAGAAATTGCCGGCCAGTTGAAAACCGGCCTTTTACGCATAGTTGCCAAAGCCATAGAGCGCAGCCAGATGAAAGGCCGGCAGGAAGAAACAGAAGGGATAAAAGGCAATACGGGTTTTACCCAACAGATCGGTGATCAATTGTTTAGTGCCCGGTCAGATGAGCTGGGTGATATATATAATCTGGCAGCACAGTTTATAAAACTCTATCAGAAGGTAAATAAACTTGGAGGGCTGAGTAACTCCCGGAAGATTCATTCGATTTATGAGAAAGAAGCCGATCAGCTTTTACTACAGTTTTTGATGACGAATATGTTGCAGACCGATCATGGCCGTAAACTGGAAACATTTTCCACGATAAACCATGAATTGGGCAAACTACTGGGGGAGCTGGATTATACCCATGGCAAGCTGCTCTTTTTTAACAGCAACAACAGTCAGCCGCTGAGCTATTCCTTTTTAAGCAAATAAGAATTAACCGATTAACAGAAAAAGTATGCAATTACAAATACTGACAACCAATGAATTTTTTGCTTTTACCGATACGCTGGTGGATTCCGGTGTAAACCATGCACGTATTCTGGTGGATATGGCAAGGGCTATTGGCGGAATCGCTGCTTTCTTCTACATCTCCAAACGGATCTATGAGCAGCTGATCGCTGACAACCCGGTATCAATCCTGCCCTTATTACGACCTTTTGCCCTGGTGCTTGTGATCACCTTCTGGGGACCTTTCGTGAATCTGCTGCTGGCACCCACAAAAGGACTTACCCATTTATCGGAAGCCGTTTATGCGGATAAAAAACACATTGTCAAAGAGCGGCTGGAAGATAAACAACAGGCCATTTTGTCTACGGATATGCCTCTGTTTTATGAGAACGAAGAAAAGGAAGCTGATCTCTGGGACAAAGGGGTAAACCTGATCCTGACGACCTACAACATTTTTAGTGGCCGGGCCATTCAGAACCAGATCAATTTTTATTTGATGGATGCCACGCGGCAATTACTGGAATCCTTTTTTGAAGTGCTGGTTTATCTGATTGCTTTTCTGCGAACGGTATTCTGTGTGTTGCTGGTGATCTTCGGACCGCTGGTATTTGCACTGTCCATCTTTGATGGATTTCAGGATAACTACCTGCAGTGGATTGCCCGCTTTATCAATGTCAATCTGTACCTGCCCATTGCGCTGTTGATCCTGTCCATCGTGCAGGAGATCCTGATCTTTGTGCTGGAAATGGAAATTGCCCAGATCAATGCTATGCTGATCTATGAGCCCAAACTGTTTTTTGTTTCCAACCTGATTGTCCCCGTTTGCGGAATTATCGGAATGGCAATGGTCCCTAAAATCTCATCATGGATTATTCATGCTTCCGGAACCAATTCAGGAGGAGGAAGACTGGTACGCACCGCAGCAGTTATGGCAATTACAAAAGGAACCATGAAGTAACAGGCAACTGCCTTCTAAGCAGTAGGTCAAAAAACATAAAACGAATATTCATTCATTACTAAAAAGAAATGCAAAAACAATTTGATATACAACGCAAGTTCCGCTTTATCGTGTATGTGCTGGTGCTGATCAGCCTTTCGCTGATGGGAGTAAGCACTTACATTTATTACGAGTCAGTACAGATGGTGGAGCTTTCCAAAGAGAAAATTTATGTATTGGATAACGGTAAATCGCTATTGGTTGCCCTTCGGGAAGATATTAGTGAGAACCGTGATGCGGAAGCCCGGGATCATGTAAAACGTTTTCATGAGCTGTTTTTTACCCTGGAACCGGATAAGACCTACATTGAAAATAATATTAGGGAAGCCCTTTATCTGGCCGATCGATGTGCGATGGAACAATACCAGGCTTTTAAAGAGAATAACCTTTATAACCAGGTGATCGCTTCGGATATCAGCATGACCCTGCAGACCGATTCTATAAAGCTGGACTTTTCGGGTTATCCCTACCGCTTTACGTTTACCGGCAAACAGAAAATCGTTCGTAAATCCAACATTACGATTCGTAGTCTCAAAACTTCCGGCTATCTGAGAAACATCTCCCGGACGGATAATAATCCGCATGGTTTTCTGATGGAAAGCTGGCGGATCGATGAGAACAAAGACCTTGAAAGCATAAGAAGAAAATCCTTTTAACTGCTTATACAA
>DASQBW010000318.1:0-11332 GCA_035635015.1 Draconibacterium sp.
CGGTTACAGGAGTTATGCAAGATATTCCAGAAAATAGTCATCTAAAGTTTGAAATGATATTTTCGATGAAGAATATTCCGTGGATTCTGAATCCAAAGAATGAATGGACAAATCATTCATTTTTTACCTACCTTAAATTGAAAGACGGCACCGATCCGGAATTGATTGAGAAGAAAATAACGGAGTCGTATACGAAGGAAAGCCGGGCTGTAAATCAGGCAGATTGCGTGTGGCAACTTCAAAAAGTAGATAATGCCTATCTGTATACCAGTGATTTTACCTCGAAACCTGGTGCTTTCAGGTTTGGAAACCAAAGAATGATCTACTTTCTATCCATTGTAACTATTTTATTGCTGTCGGTTTCGTGGATAAATTATATCAACTTGATTACGGCTAAAAACAACGAGCGTTTGGGCGAAGTGAAAGTTCGCAAGGTGAATGGAGCGAATAAAAAAAGCCTGCTGATTCAGTTTTTTACCGAATCAACATTTTTAAACCTGTCGGGACTGTTTATTGCAGCGATCGTTGTTATTGCAAGCATAAAAAGCTTTACACAATTTATGTCTTTTCCCGTCAGTGTAATTAGCTATCCATCATTCTGGACAATACCAACGATTGTGATGGCAGCCTCTATTATTATTCCCGGTTTATACACAGCTTTCAGTTTGTCGTGGAAACAGTTGGCTAAAAAGGAAACATCCATTTCCCGGTATTCAGTTCGCGACGTAATGGTTGTTTTTCAGTTTATAATCATTGTTGCGCTGTTGTCGTCGGTAATTGTGATAAACCGTCAGTTAAATCATATCAGTAACATGGATTTAGGCTTTAATAAAGAACAGGTATTAGTGATAAATATTCCTCGGATAATTGATGAAAAACTGGATTCGAAAGACATTGAAACCTTTAGAGCAGAACTAAATCAGTTTCCTTCAATTATTGATGTATCAGCTACCAACACGGTACCCGGCAGACGCTTTGGAAGCGGAAATGGATCTTTTCGGTTAAAAGGACAATTAAATAACGACGATAGATATTTCAGGACGGGAAGAGTATTAAAAAATTATCCTGATCTGATGAATATTAAATTTATTGCAGGACAATCATTTGGCGACGGTGAAAACAAGCTGGTATTGAATGAAGCCGCTGTTGAAGAGTTTGGATTAAATGATCCTGGTGAAATTGTAGATAAACAAGTAACATGGATGGGGCACGAGTTTACCGTTGCCGGAGTTACTGAAAATTTTCATCAGGAATCGTTACATATTTTGCCCGAACCGCTAATCATGTATACAACCCAAATTGAAAATGATTTCAACTACATTTTGGTTAGGCTATCGCAGGGAGATATGTCGCGTTCAATGTCACAAATAGAGAAAGAATTTAAGGCTGAATTTCCCGGAAATCCGTTTTCTTCTTTTTTTCTCGATGAATATTTCAATCAGCAATATCAGAAGGATATCCGCTTCCGAAAGCTGTTTAGTTTTTTCTCCCTTATTGCGCTAATCATCGGATATTTTGGATTGTACGGACTCACAACTTATACCATAATAAAGCGAATCAAAGAAATTGGCATCCGCAAAGTAAACGGCGCCAAAGTTTCGGAGATACTTACGCTGCTGAATAAAGACTTTATAAAGTGGGTAGCTGTTGCCTTCGTAATTGCAACGCCCATTGCATACTATGCCATGAATAAATGGCTCGAAAACTTCGCTTATAAAACCACTTTAAGCTGGTGGATTTTTGCACTGGCGGGCGTGCTGGCCCTAGGAATTGCACTGTTAACAGTTTCATTTCAATCGTGGAAAGCAGCAACTAAAAATCCAGTGGAAAGTTTGAGATATGAATAAAAGCTAACAATCGAGAAATTAACTTAAAGGGATATCATGTTATTAAATGGAATTAAAATATTTGTTAGAAAAGTAGTTCGCCAGAAGCTGTTTTTTGGAATTAACCTGGTAGGACTTACTGTAGGAATGTTTTTCGCAATACTCGCTTTTTTGTACATACAAGATGAGTTCAGGTACGATAAACATTTCACTAACACCGATGATGTGTACCTGTTGTCGTGTAACAATGGGCGAAACAGGAAACTGCACCGTGGTCAACCGGCAATTTTTATGGACAGGATTCTGACAAATATCCCTGAAATAAGAAATGGTATTCGCATTAATTGGTCTGATGAAAATATGCTGGCTAACGATATTCGAATGGAAGCTATTGAATTCTGCTATGCCGATGCTGATTTTTTCAATTTTTTGGGATGGCAACTGGTTAGCGGAAAACCCAATGAGGTTCTCGCCGCTCCAATGACTATAACTATCTCTGAGAAAATGGCAACACAATTGTTTGGCGATAAAAATGCAGTTGGACAGATTGTTAATATCGGAAATAAATACGATTATACGATTACCGGTATCTATAAAGATTTTCCGGACCAGGCGTATATTGATGTTGATTTTATTGCATCGATAAGTTCATTTAAGGCCGGAACGGGAGGCTTGCTTGATCAATGGGGATGGCATAGTTCATGGATTTATTTGAAAGTACCGGATAGTAACAATTTGGATGAAGTAGAGTCGAAAATTGCAAGCGTCTGGAATCAACATACAGAAGACGAGCATTGTAAAGGAGATTACATTGAAGCAAATCTTCAGTCGTTTAAAGATAATTATATTAAATCGGGAGAGATCACGGGATTGGCCGATCCATTCACATACATCATCGGATTTTCTATAATTGCGCTGCTTATTTTAATAATCTCCAGTTTCAATTTCGTCAATCTGTCTATGGCGATTAATGGTCAACGATCGTCAGAAAACCAAATTAAAAGGGTGTTAGGGGCAAATCACGTGCAGTTGATACGTCAGATTGTATTTGAAGTACTCATCTATTTAGGAGCGGCAATTCTGTTAAGCAGTGTTATAATTAAAATTAGTTTGCCCGCTGTTAATGCCTTTCTCAATAAACACATCCAGTTTTATTTCTTAGACATCGATCTTATTCTTTTTTTGACGATAGTTTGTATTGTACTTCTTGCTGTTTGTGGATTATCAACTGCTGTCCTGTTCATAAAACGCACTGACGAAAAGCAATCATACGCAATTCGATCTGCTTCTTCGAAGATACAGAAAGGATTTAGAAATTCACTTGTTACTGTTCAGTTTACCATTGGTATAATACTGATTGCATCCACAATTGCAGTTAATCAGCAATTAAAGCTGATCAGACAGCACGATCTTGGATTTGAAAAAGAACAAATATTGGCGATTAATAATGATGAGGGAAATAACGGAAGACGGTATGAGCTTTTTAAGGAAGCTTTGAAGAAGTATCCGGAAATCGTTTCGGTTAGTTGCGGAACCAATGCGCCTGTTGATGGAGTAAACAATTTTGGAGGAGCAACACGAGTTGATGATAATCAGATAAGTATGGAAGGTTGCGCCTTTGTGGCCGTCGATCACAATTATCTCAATTTGATTGAAGCTGAGTTTCTGCAGGGAAGAAATTTTGCTGACGGAAAAAATGACAATATCGACCAGGTGATAATCACTGAAACCATGGCAAAAAAACTTCAATTGAAAGATGGCGCCGGGACTTTCCTTACAGACATGTGGGGCGATAGGAGGCGAGAAGTTATTGGAGTAGTCAAAGATATTGAATACGAGACGATTCATGAAGCGAATGTCCCGATTGCATTCTTTTATCGGAGTAGTGCTAATATTAACTATTACAGAAGGATTTTAGTCAAACTGACGCCGGTTAATTTATCTCACATTCTTTCTGTTATCAATGATGAGTGGAAAAATATTTCTCCGGAATATCCAATCAACTACCAATTTTTAGATAAACTATTTGACGATAATTATTCTACTGAAGTGAAGACAGGAAAGTTGCTTGGTATTATGGCATTCGTAGCGATTTTTTTATCCGGAATGGGATTATTTGCATTGGCATTATTTCATATCAACTCGAAAGTAAAAGAGATTGGAATTCGAAAGGTAAATGGAGCAAAAGTCATTGAAATAATAACCATGCTTAATCTCGACTTTTTGAAATGGATTGTAATAGCCATTTTAATTGCAACTCCATTGGTCTACTTCATAATGCATAAATGGCTTGAAAACTTTGCCTACAAAACAACTTTAAGCTGGTGGATATTTGCCCTGGCCGGAGTGCTTGCGTTGGGAATTGCATTGTTAACGGTGAGTTGGCAAAGTTGGAGAGCTGCTACACGGAATCCGGTTGAAGCACTTCGATACGAGTAGTGAGAAGTGCGAAGATCCTCGATAGTGAAGCGTATCGGGATTGAAGCGCTGCGCTATGAATAATTTTTAATTGAATTAATACTGAAAATCAATATAACTACTGAATAAAAAACACATAGCATGTATAGTACACAATTTAAACTGATGTTTCGCAATTTGCGAAGAAACAAACTTTATTCTGCCATAAATATTTTTGGATTAGCCTTAGCTATTACGCTTGTGTTATTGTTGTCATCCTATATTTCCAACGAGATATCGGTCGATGATTTTCATGCCAATAAGGATCGGGTTTTTCGCGTATCAAGCGATAACATTCAAACTTTTGCGCCTCCTTTTGGACAGTTTATTCTTGATAATGTTACCGGTTCCGAAAGCTATACCCGTACCTTTGTTCAGGACGGAACGCTTACATACAACAATCAAAAATATAAAAGCGGTAAATGCTTATTAGTTGATTCAACCTTCTTTACAATCTTCTCTTTTCCTTTACAACGCGGAGATGCAATAAACATTCTGGCCGAAAAAGAGAGTGCAGTGTTATCTGTCGGATATGCAAAAAAAATATTTGGCGAAAAAGACCCTGTAGGCGAAAGTTTTGAGTTTAACGGACAACACTTTACTGTATCGGGTATTTTTCAAGACTTTAAAGACAACACTCATTTTGTTAAGCCGAATATCATACTGAATTATGCAATGCTGCCCCGTCTTTGGGGGAACAATGAAGAAGGAGCTCAATACTTTTTAAACGATTATGGCAACAGTTCATTTGGTTTGTATGTGATGGCACATAAAAACAGCAATATCAAATCGCGCGAAGAAGAGCTGCTTACAAAAGCTAAAGAATTTTACTGGATTTTTCAGAATGATCGAAATAATGAGTTGTCGTTTATGCCACTCCGGGAGGTTTATTTTAATCTTGCGTCATTAGATTATATTGGCACGCGACAAGGCAATCAGAAATTTATGAATATTCTTATGATCATTGCTATATCCATTGTTCTGATTGCTGCTATTAACTACATTAACCTGAGTATTACTCAATCGGTAAAACGAGCAAAAGAAGTTGGCATCAAAAAAATAGTTGGTTCAAAACGTGGATCTGTTATCAGACAGTTTCTGTTTGAATCAACTTTTATCAGCTTCATCTCTACCATTATTGCAATAGCAATAACACTAATTATTTTGCCCGAATTCAATAACATCACCTATACCGGTTTTACATTTTTAGATATTCTTAACAGCGGATTCCTGATTCGTAGTATAATAATTGTTTTTGTTATCGGGTTAATTGCCGGAGTAATTCCATCATTGATTCTTTCGGGAATTAAATCTGTCGATATCGTAAAAGGCGTACCATCCAGGCTCAGGAATAATCTAAGTCAGCGAGTTATGGTTGTTTTTCAATACTCGGTATCTATTGCTCTAATTGCGGTTGTTTGTTTTATTCTGAAACAAAACAGCTTTATGAAAAACTACGATTTGGGGTTCGATAAGGACAATACTTTCTCTATCAGAATGACTGACGACACCAATAAACAACGGAATGCATTTAGCAACGAATTACGAAAAATACCCGGGGTAAAAGCCGTTTCATTTTGTCAGGATTTTCCGGGAGGACCGATTAACAACAATTCGTTTGTGTATAACGATAAGCCTCAAAGTTTCGACCATTTTCGTGTTGATACCGCTTTCTTTTCGGCATTGGGAATACCATTAAAAAACAGAATATCGGTTCACGACAATACCTCTGGGAGTAATAAATTTGCATTAGTTTTAAATCAATCGGCAGTAAACAGCCTCGAATTAGAACCTCCTTACACCGAGTTTAAGCAATACGATAATGTAATTAAGATTAGCGAAGTGGTTGAAGATCTTAATTTTCGTTCGTTGTATCAAATGCCACGACCTACAATGTTTATGCTAAGCGAACCCGCTTACTCGTCGTATGTTTTGGTGCGGGGCACAGGAGGCAGTCTTGCCAATATTGTAAAACAGGCAGAGACGATTTTTAAAGACTTTTCACCATCCGATCCGATAGAATTAAAATTTATTAATGATGCGCTGAATGCTGCTTACAAAAAAGAAGAACGTTCGGCAAAAATTGTGGGTTACTTTGCCATTTTCGCCATACTCATATCATCGCTTGGCATATTTGCATTGGCCAGCTATACGGCTCAAAACCGTAAAAAAGAAATTGGTGTACGTAGAGTTAATGGTGCCAAGATATCTGATGTAATGACCATGCTCAACAAAGGATTTATTCGTTGGGTTGCCATAGCTTTTTTAATAGCCATCCCGGTAGTGTGGTACGCCATGCAAAAATGGCTCAAAAACTTTGCCTACAAAACCAATTTAAGTTGGTGGATTTTTGCACTGGCAGGGGGGCTGGCTTTGGGAATTGCCTTGTTAACCGTTAGCTGGCAAAGTTGGCGGGCGGCTACGCGGAATCCTGTCGAAGCACTTCGATACGAATAAGTCCCCTGGGGTAGCCACTAAAGTTTAAGGAGAAGACAGGAGGTTTAACAATAAACATTAAATTTGGGGAAAAACCAATTTCTTATTTTTTGAAAAATGCAAACTAATTCTGCACCTAAAAACCGCATTGAAGTGGTGGATACACTGCGTGGTTTTGCCCTTTTGGGAATTATGCTTCTTCACTCCATTGAACATTTCGATTTCTTCTGGAGTACAGATTTAAATCCGGCGGTATTCGCCACAGCCGATCCCATTGTTGACGGATTAATTCGTGCACTTTTTAGTGGGAAAGCTTACTCCATTTTTTCGCTAATGTTTGGATTTAGCTTTTTTATTCAAATGGATCGGGCAAAAAGCCGGGGCATCGATTTCAGAGGTCGTTTTATCTGGAGGTTAACACTCCTGTTTATCATGGGCTGCTTGCTCAGGCTTGTTTATATCGGCGAAATTCTGACCATGTATGCCGTCATGGGTTTCTTCCTGGTATCATTTTTTCCAATCAACCGAAAAATATTAGTGGGAATTGCTATTTTATTTATACTTCAGATTCCTTCGATAATTAATATTACCAATTCATATATAAATCCTGATTTCAGCCTGAACCGGAATTTTGGAAACGGTACCTGGAATGAAGGCTTTAATATTTTTGCCAATGGAACTTTTTTTGAGGCAGCGAAATTCAATTCGTGGAAAGGCCACATTGCTGTTTGGTCGTGGTCCTATTATAACGGACGCTATTTGCAGCTGCTGGGATTGTTCATTTTGGGTTTGGCTTTAGGTAAAAGTCGTTTCTTCGAGAATATTATGAGCTACAAAAAGTTGATGGTCAGAGTTTTAATAATAAGCTTTTTAGCCTTATTGGCTTTGTCGGTACTTTTACAAAATCTTTCAACTTTTGAAATGCCTCGACTACGTTTTAGCTTGTGGCGTCAGTTGTTAAAATCGTATACCGATATTGTTCAAACCACGGTATATGTTTCACTAATTATTGTTATTGCGCAGCGGATTAAAAAGAACAAGGTTTTTTCGGTACTGTCAAATTATGGAAGAATGAGCCTTACCAATTATATTATGCAACCATTAATTGGCGTTCCGCTTTTTTATGGTTACGGCTTTGCAATATACCGGTATTGCGGTCCTACAATGAGCTTGTTCTATGGAATCGTTTTTCTGACCCTTCAACTCTGGGTTTCAAAAATATGGTTGAAACATTTTTACTACGGACCGTTTGAATGGATCTGGCGCGCCTTAACCTATTTTGATTTTACACTGAAATTCAGGAAAAAACCGGTGTTGTCTGTTAGTAATAACTAAGATGGTTAGCTGGTGATCTACACCCTCTCGCTCCCTAAAGGAAGAACCGGAAAAGCTGATGATGTGGAAACTTGAACAAAATTAATCGTAACTATTCCGAAAGTTTGTCGTCTTATTGATAATCGGATTAAACAATTTATTATGAAAACTCAAATGAACCTCAGATTATTTGCGATAATTGCGGTACTTTCAGCTGTGCTTTCGTTGAATGGTTATGCTACTGATGGCCAACCAACCATTACAAAAACCTTTGATTTAAACCAGCCGGGTAAACTTGATGCCTTATCGTCGGGAGGAGGAGTAACGGTGCAAACGCACAATCAGCCCCAGGTTATTATTCAGGCTTTTGTACGAAAAAGCGGAAGAGTATTATCGCCATCCGACCGATCGTTGAATGAAGTGCTGGATGACTTCGACATCGATTTTTCGAAAAGCGGATCTACAATTACTGCCGTTGTTAAACGCAAAGGGAGAATGAATTTTTGGCGAAACAATGTGGGGATTTCATTAACCATTATTGTCCCCGAAAAAATGTCGTGCGATGTGTCGTCAAGCGGAGGCGGATTAAAAATATCAGGCGTTAATGGTACTCACAATTTCTCAAGCAGCGGTGGAGGTGTAAAACTGGAGAATACCAGTGGCACTACCAAAGCAAACTCATCTGGAGGTGGTGTTCAAGCAATAAATCATGATGGGGATATCCGTTTAAGTTCCAGTGGCGGTGGCGTTTCGGTCGAAGGTGCACACGGAAGTGTTTATGCCCGCAGTTCGGGCGGTGGCGTAACCCTGGAAGATATTCATGGTTCTGCAGATGCTTCAAGCAGTGGTGGCGGAGTACGGGTAAGTGGAGCAGCCAGTTCGGTAAAAGCCACATCAAGTGGCGGATCGGTACGTATTAATGTTAGTAACTTAAGCGATGAGCTGTATTTACAATCGAGTGGTGGAGGTGTTTCTGCCGTTATTCATGGTGGCGAGAAATTGGGACTTGACCTGGATTTACGTTCCGGCAGAGTAAATATTGACCTTTACAATTTTACCGGAACATCAGAAAAAGATCGTGTAAAAGGAAGAATGAACGGAGGCGGAATCCCGGTTTATGCTCATGCTTCAGGAGGTAATGTTAACATCACTTACGAGGATTAGTAGCTTTCTACAAATGTCGCAGGCAGGCTCATTAACTGATACTGTATGGTTTTTGACAAACGGTAATTTCCCAACGAATTAGGATGTAAACGGTCGGTTTTGTCGTCCATAAAATACTTTACATGCGAATCTTCCATTGGGTAAAGGCCACTAATAGAATAGAGGTCAATTACCGGAACGGCCCAGACAGAAGCTGCCTGTCGCAATGAGTTTACGTAATCATCTAAATACAAACCAAGGTCATTCGAAAAGTTTTCTTCCGGTTGTACATTCGTCTCGCTAAATGTTGCAAATCCCCTGTGAATAGGAGTCATTATAATGATTTGCTGGTCGGGATAATTGCTTTTTAAATAAGCCATAACCTTGTTAATCCGGCCACAAAAAGTGCTGTCATTCAAATCCGGTGTCCGGAACTTTCGGATCACATTGGTTCCGTTAAAATTGGTTTCTTTAGCGCTTTCGTTGTAAAAATCGCCAATGGGCACATTGTGGTTATAATCGTTTGTTCCGGCAAAAATCAATATGGCATCCACATCGGTTTCGTGTTCCTTTTTTAGTTTCAGGGCCTGGCCGTAAATACCTGTCCACTGATGTCCGCTAATTCCATAAACAAAAGGTTCAATCCCCATCATTTCTGTTAAGTACTCCCAGTAAACGGTTCGCGGAGTGTTTTCTCTTTGCCACTTTTGAGTCATTGAATCTCCAAGAAAAGCTACTTTTTTACTTTTCCATTGCGAATCCTGAACGTTTATTTGTTGGCCGTGTACCGACGATATAAATGCAACGCTGATTAGAATTGTTGAGACTATGTTTTTCATAAGGATGCTAAAGTTCAAAAATGTTGTGATTTCAGAAACATAAAAGTAAACGAATTTATAATAACGCAAAAGGTGATTTGAGTTGCTGTCTATACTTTATCACAACACTTCTTTGTGGTAATAAATTATACACCTTTTGTAAAAATATTTGACACTCAGAAAACTAGTGATTTTCATAAGTATCTGATAAACAATAGGTAGATTTAAAGGCATAAGAATTGATGTTATGTTTTGCCTGTGAATTAACCAGACTGGTTGTTAAAGCCTGGTACTAAAAACCTAAAAATGTACAGCCTGAAAATTACCATACGACGCCTTTTTAAAGACAAGGCTTTTTCGCTCATCAATACCTTTGGATTGGTGATTGGTATTTCGTCTTTCCTGGTTTTATTCATTCATGTCTCAAACGAAAAGAGTTTTGATGAGCATTTTACAGACCATGAGAATATTTACCGCGTAACCTCGGTTCCCGGCGGGCTTGATAATGCTGCCTGGGCTCGTAGTATTGGAATTGTTCATACAGCTGTTAAAGAAATCCCTGAAGTAGAGCAGGCCACACAATTTTCGCATTGCAATGGGGGCACCATCAGAATAGGCGAAACTTCCTTTTCTCAAGACAATATTATGTCGGTTGATAAGGCATTTATGCAACTGTTTGAAGTAGAGCCGGTAGTGGGAAATTTATCTGAGATATCAAGTCCCAATACTGTTTTTGTAACAGAGGACTTTGCCCGTAAGTACTACGGTAATTTAAATCCTGTTGGGCAAATCATAAAAATTGAAGCGCTGCAGTATACAAGAGATTTGGGCGATTACGAGATTAGGGGAGTGGTAAAAAATACACATCCGAAAACCCATTTCCGGTATGAATTGCTGATTTCTCAGAAAGGAGGACTGCAAGAACGTTTTGCTTCGTTGCCCTCCCGAAAAATACAGTGGACCTACAATTATTTCAAACTTAAAAATGATGCGGATCCAAAGTTGGTAGCCGCTAAAGTAAAGGCGTTTTATGATGGCAGTAGCCTGAAAACAACACCCGGTCCGCAGGAATACGATTTCGCATTGTTCCCGATGGATGATATCCATTTAAAATCGGATTATCGTTTTGAGCTGCACGAAAGTTCAAGCAAGATAAATATTGGTTTGTTTACCCTCGTTTCATTCGTTATTTTGATGATTTCCTTGCTAAACTTTACGAATCTTTCTGTTGCCAGGCTCATTAAACGGTCGAAAGAGCTGGGATTAAAAAGGTCGATCGGAGCCGGAAAGCGTCAGATTCTCTGGCAGGTATTAACCGAGGTTTTTATTGTTGGATTG
>DASQBW010000319.1:0-9819 GCA_035635015.1 Draconibacterium sp.
TGTTTACATTTTTCTGTTAAAGGGCTGTTTTTACCAACGTAGAACAAAATGTCGATATCGCCGTATTTGGCCATTAATTCAATGGTTTGAAGCTCATTTAACTCCTGGTATCTTGTCATTATATACGCTGGAATCTCATTGTTGAAAGATTGTTTTACAGGTAGTCTGTTTTCGTGCAGAAAATTGTAATCGACAGGCGAAAAATACAACCCTACGGCCAAACCTGCTTCGCGCACTGCATCAACATATTCAGCAATCAAATCTTTTCCGTAAGGCGTTTCCATAATGTTAAATTCAGTGGTTTCGGTATCCCACATACAAAATCCGGAATGGTGTTTTGCGGTTAAAATAATGTATTTCATCCCCGCAAGTTTGGCCAATTTGGCAATTTCCGTGGCATTAAAGTCTTTTGGATTAAATGTTTGGGGAAGCTCGTTGATGTAACGGTCGAGGTAACTGTCGGAAGCGCCAAGCATTGATTGGCTGAGCTCAATTCCCAGCTGAATATCAAAACTCAGTTCGATTAACATTCCAAAACCCAGGTTGTGATACCATTCAACACGATCAGGTTTATTAAGATTTAATTCCGTACTACCTGAGGTTTGTGGTGTTTGCGCAATAACAAACAGAGAAAATATTAACAGTACAATTGTAACGCCCGGTTTTACCATAATCCAAATCATTGATAGGTTTACAGGCCTGTTAAATTAGTAAAAAATCGTTGCGCAGCAAGCCTTATTCACACCGATGTTTCCTTATGTATAAATATCCCCGATCAGAGTTATTTGCACAGTCGTTTTTGTTTGATGTGTGCAACTATTTTAGGATGAGTCTGTTGCATGGCATATTTTTTTAACAACTATTGTTGTAACTTGAATAAACATTAAAAATCGAAAAATAGAACCACCCGGGAAATATCATCTTTTTAACGACTCTAAGTCGATCAGCTTAAAATTCACTGTTCCTGGGATACTGCTATTTGTACTTTCTACCTTCAACTGCTGTCATAATAAAACGAGAAATACTCTGTACTAATTAACCATCAACTGACGACTATAACACCTAAAAAAACAAAATGAAAACCTTTATCCCAAAAATCTTATTGTTTACACTACTTCTTTGTGGTTGCCAAAAAGATGACTTTGTAGATTGTACCATTGAAACAGGTGCAAAATTAAAACGCATTTTAAATTGTCCGGATTATGACTGTGATAATCCCGTTTATGGTGTTGCTACATTTGAATATGATGAGAAAGGTAGGTTTAGTAAAGTTACAGGAGGTCTCCCTCTCAGTTGGACTCCGAATGATATTTATATTCCTATTAAGCCTGGTGTTTACGAGTACAATTCCAAAGGTCAACTGGCCAAAGTTACTGCTTCCGACGGGGGATATTATTCGTACGAATACAATTCCAAAGGACAACTGATAAAAATGGAAAACTTCGTTTGGAGTAATTCCGACTCAGAACTACATCATTTTCGAACCTATTACTACACCTATTTTGATGATTGCAAAATAGAGAAGGAATATATTGAGTATCCTTTAACCAACAGATTTGTATATACACTTTATCAATATGGTTTTAATGATAAAATAGCCAGAGAAGAATATTATGACAATTCTGACGAATTGGATAGTTATAAAATATATAAATATGATGATAACGGAAACCTGACTGAAAAAATCGTGTATCGTGAAGGATGGGGACCTTATTTATATTTAGTATACACCTATGAAAAAGGGCTTAATGTACAAACAGATATTTATAATGATTTAGAAAAAAATTATTATCTGCGTAAAATTTTAAAAACTCACGATGATAGTGGAAACCTGATATTTCTTGAATCACTGGAACAAAGAAGTTCTTCCCAGACCAGTTTTAGTTGGAAATATGAATATTATGAAGAATAATGCAAGCAAGTATAATTGTGGCGTCTTTGTATGTCATAATAGTCAACACAGCTAAATATTTCAGCATTAAAAAAAGGATTGTATTACATCTCCGTTTACATACGGCGAATTAATAACCGAGAAATTTATGAAAGATTAATTTCCCTACTTACGGTATTTCCTATAAAAAAACGGGTAGATCTGTTATTGAGATTTACACGGTTTTTGTTTTGTGCCTATACTTTTGATGTACCTGTCAAGTTCAGGCCATGTTTCCTTATATATGAATATCACTGATCAGAGCTATTTACACAACTATTTTTCTTTAATGGTTGCAACTGTTTTAGGGTGAGCTTATTGCATTAAAAGAATTATTTCTCTACCTTTATAAGGTAAACCCTGTTCCCATGGAAAATACAGGCCAACAAAACATTAAAAAGATGCAACCTCAATTTTCAATAATACATAAACTTATCCGCTTGGTTTAAATGTCTCTCCGGTATTCCCCGCCCGGAGAGGCGTTGGTTTTTTGCTGAGAAAGCAAGAGGGGATCTTTCATTCATTGCAGTTAAATTACACATTGAACAAATAAAAAATCAAAAACAATGAAAAAAATAGTTATAATCCTATTATTTGCTTTACCGGTTGTTTCAATAGCCCAGAAGGATGAACTTACCTGGGATTACCCAGTGAAGCCGGGGAGCCAGGAATGGTTAAGAGTTGAAAACTATTTTCAACGACTTGAGTTATTAAACATACCTGATGATATTTTGTCAAAATTAAGCACCAAACAACTAGTAAAAATATGTTTCGAATATCCACAGATTGAACTTATTTTTACTAAAGACAATATTCTTAATGGAATTAGTTTTGTTTCCGTTCATTTTAATGGTTTTATCGAACTCTCGAGAAGAAAAGATGCGGGCAAAGAATTACTCCGGTTTTACAGCAATTTTGATCCAAATGATTATATAACCGAAGACAAACAAGGTAAAATAGAGCATAAAAAGGATTTTATTGTGATGGAGTTAATGCTCTCAAGTCCGGTAATATTGCGTAATATGAATGAGGTTGAACGAACTGAATTGTTAAATGTAGCATACAACATGTACGAAGAAAAAGCAAAGTATTGGGATAAATTTTATTCTGAACAAATTTCACCAAACTTGTTAATAATGGCTCAGATATTAGAAATTGATGAACCAAGTGCCATAATAAAAAGTGAAATGAAGGATGAAATGGAAATCTTGATACAATCAGGAATTACACGTAATGCTGAATTTGTTACCGCTCTCATAAATGACGTTAATGAATACTTAAATTAAAAAAACGAATGTGTAAAATCAGGTATATACTACTAATTATTGTAATCAGCTTTTTTTCATGTAAAAAAGAAGCAATAGATCCATGTGCAGGATATGTTGATGAAGTATTTCAGTATCCACCTTTTCCTGAAAACGGGTGGGAAAATGATTGGTATGAAGAATCGAAAGCACTATTTGAAATACCGGAACAGGTATTAACCTGTATCTCAACAGATAATCTCATTACCACTTGTTTAAACTACCCGCAATTTAATATTTTCTATACATATGATACATGGCAGTCTGGATTTTCGTTTGTTGCCTTAATGAGTAATGGTTTCCAAGAATTGCCTCAAAGACAGGATTGTGGAAGCGTTATGCTTGAACGTTATCTCACAATGAATCCTTTTAATCAAAACCTGTCGGAACATGATTTTCTTGAATTTGAAATATTTATGTCTCAAAGAGTAATTCTAAAAAAATTAACCTTAGCTGAAAAACTGGCCTTAATGGAACATGCGTTGACGATAAATGAAGATAAAATTGATGCAGGATTTCAATATTCCGAAGGGAAAATTGGTGGATATGTTATAATGGGAAGGATGATGTGGATTGATAATTTTCAACCGTTTATGGAGGTATTCAATGAAGATACAATGGTTCTGTTACGTATTTTTATAGATGATGCTCAATGGTTTTATAATGATTGGTGCAAACCTGATGAGATAATTTCAGAGTATGCAATTCAATATTTTGAATATTTAAAAGAAAAATAAAATGAAAAAAATAATTATTTTAATAATACTTTTTACTACAATTAAGATTTATGCACAAACACCCGATGGTACAATAAATACACCAAAGGGTAATTCGGTTGAATATTATAATAATAGTGTTGGGGATACAGTTTCTTTTTGGGCTTACACAGACTCATTGATTGATGCAAATTCTTGGGATGCCACAATAATTGCACCTGCTACTTACGAGTATAATTGTCATTCTTATGCATTTCATGTTTCTGAAGGTGAAGATGAATGTTGGATAAATGCATGGGATTATGGTGATATAGATGTTTATAGTGGTTCTACTCCAATGAATACACCCACTAATCTCAATGAATATTGGGCCAGCAATGGAGGATATCATAATATTTATAGTGAAGAGGCCTACGCAAAATCATATTATGGCTCTCAATGGGTCTGGGATTCCTATTATGAACGATGGGTAAATTTGAAAGATCATTCAGCAGTTGTAGATTCCAATACTGACTATTTTATTTCCAAATGGGGGCCATTACCGTTGGTAAGACATGAACCTGAGGATTGTCCGTATTATGCGACAAGTTTGAGTTATTATAGATTGGATTACCCTGTTATATCTGGCTCAACAGGTATTCTTTGTGATAATTCACAACGTGTTTTTTCAGAAAATACTTTCACAGATATTGACCTAGACTATGATTGGAGCGTTTCAAATAATCTGGATGAGGTTAGCGGTGATGGAACCAGTTCGTATACAGTTGAAGGAACATCAACCTATGGAGAAGGGGAAGTAACGCTTGAAATAACTACCCCATCTGGTTATTCTAAATCAACTGATGTGAACTTTTTAGTTGGAGCACCAGATGCTCCCTATAATATTTTGTGTGTTTATTGTTATCAATATTGTGTGGGTCAGGAATATATCTTTCAGGTTGAAGATTACAATGATCTGTTTACTACATCGTATTATTGGAGTGTAAACTATGCTGGCCATATAACCTACGGGCAGGGAGGCCCCTCTGTTTCTGTATATATGGACTATCCTTACCAGGCAGATATATCCGTTTACGCTTATAATACTTGTGGGTCGTCAAGTGTTACCCACAAATATGTTTCTGTAAGTAATTGCGGAAGGAGTTTAACGGTTTATCCCAATCCAGCCGCAGATGAGCTAACGTTTTCTATGGATGACAGCCAGGAGCTCTCTAAAGATGCAGTGTATGAAATATATGATAATAATATGAATAAGCTGGTGGCAGAACCACTAAAAAGTAAAGAAAAGACCATTAATATCTCTGGTCTGAAAAAGGGATTGTATTACATCTCCGTTTATACCAACGGCGAATTAATAACCGAAAAATTTATGAAAGATTAATTTCCCTGCTTACGGTATTTCCTATAAAAAAAACCGGGTAGATCTGTCATTGAGATTTACCCGGTTTTTGTTTTGTGCCTTTACTTTTAATATACCTGTTGAGGCCATACCATGTTTTTATGTATAAATATCCCTGATCAGAGTTATTTACACAACTATTTTTCTTTAATGGTGTGCAACTGTTTTAGGATGAGCTTATTGCATTAAAAGAATTATTTCTCTACCTTTATAAGGTAAACCCTGCTCCCATGGAAAATGCAGGCCAACAAAACATTAAAAAGATGGAACCTCAATTCTCAATAATACATAAACTTATCCGCTTGGTTTAAATGCCTCTCCGGTATTCCCCGCCCGGAGAGGCATTGGTTTTTTGCTGAGAAAGCAAGAGGGAATTTCTCTTAAATATTTAAAAAAATCAATACTATGAAATCAATACTAATTTTATTATTTATTCTACCAATAATGACATTCGCTCAGGATAATGTTACATGGGATTATCCTATAAAACCTGGTGCCGAAACCTGGAAATTATTAAAGAATAATGCTGAGAAAGTTCAGGCATGTCAGGTCCCAACCGAAAAATTAACTGCCATGAGTACTCAAGAACTAATACATCTTTGCTTGAACTATCCCTTATTACTTGATATTTTTGCTTTTAATTATATAAAAGATGGATTTGGCAAATTTGAAAGCGATTTTAACGGATATAGGGAATTAATAAAAAGGGATAATGCTGCAGAAGAGCTATTAAAGTTATACAAAAACATGGATCCAACATCTATTCCTAAAGATGGATCAATTTTAGAAAAAGGGGATTATGTTTTTAAATTCTCTTTTATTGAATTATTTATTTCATACCCTATGGTCGTTGAAAAATGCAGTACGAATGAAAAAATGGAAATCGTCAACGAGTTATTGCTGAAAAAAGAGAAAAAGAAATCTCGACCTGATTGGTACGAAAATACTGGAATACGGACAAATTATCTAGCTATTGTCAATATACTCCAAAGTGATACAGAAAAGTTCCAGTCAGGGCTTAACATTGCTCAGGTAACACCATATATTTATTGGGGAATTTTGCCTACGCCTGAAATTATAGATCAAATTGATCAGGAAGCAAATCAATATGTAAAAAATAATTAATTATGGTAAAAAAAGTATTATTGTTTGTAGTCTCTATTTTTTTTATCCTTTCGTGTGAAAAAGATGAGAATACCTATATCAAACCACTTAATGAAATTAGTGCCTGTGAATGTGATGACCCGTTAAACCAACTGGAATGGCTTCACGAATTAGCTTATAAATCCTTGAACGATAAAACAGGTAATTATATTGGAAATATTTGGATAATAAGCTATGAAAACTCAGATATAATTGTCACGAATATGGCATTAGGTTCAGGGGGAATACTTTATTATTTCTTTGATTGTGAGGGTACGCAGCATCCTAATTCGGAGAATTTAAGTTTAAATGAATTGAACAGTCGTTTAACAGGTTCAGCTATAATATTTTCATCATATATGAATTAGCTGATAAAAGTAATTGATAAAACATTTAATGATGAATACAAAATTTCAAATTAAAGAAAAATTGATTTTGTTGTCAATTTATGGATTATTTACATTTTATTCTTCTGCACAAGATTATCAAAGTAATGTTTGCACACCAAAAGGTAATCCTGTAGTGGCATTTATAACAGGAGAAAGTTCTGATAGCGCAAGAGCATATTATGATGCTTATTATGCATCTACGTATCCGAATGCCATCCAACTTCTTACTTATGATGGATATAGCTCAACACGCAAGTTTAACTGCCATGGATTTGCCTGGCATATTTCAGATGGGGGTACCGATCGTTGGATTGGCTATGGTTATCCTTATGATAATGAGCCAGAATATGGATATTGGCAGGATGAAAGTTATGATGAAACAACAAATGCCTTCCAAAGAAAAGTAAATTGGTCATCAGGAGATCATTCCGCAATTACAACGGTGCATCCTGATACATTAATATCTAAATGGAATGAATTTCCATTCATGAAACATGCATGGGATGATTCTCCCTATGGAACAAGTAATTTAAAATATTACAGGTTAAATTTTTTTGTTACAGGTCCATCATTAATATGTGATGATCCAGAGTTATATAGTTTATCCAATACTCCGGGAGGAACTATAACATGGAGTCAAAGTAACAATATTTCGCGTTATTCATCCCAAGGATCAAATCCTTGTTATTTTAGTCCCGCTTCTGATGGTATGGGATGGATAAGTGCAGATTTTACAAGTGGATGTGGAACAAGTTTTACTGTGCTTTCCCCTAAAGACGTTTGGGTAGGTGAGCCAGATGCACCTTACAATATTTTAGACGAAATTTGTTATGGATATTGTGCTGGTCAAGAATGTATCTTTCGGGCTGAAAATAATAATGAAATATCGACAACATCCTATTATTGGTCAGTATCTAATGGTTATGTAACCTTTGGCCAGGGTGATTTATCTGCATCCATTTATTTTAGCTATCCAGGTATGGCAATGATATCTGTTTATGCTTATAATGATTGCGGGCAGTCGAGTGTAACAAACAAATATGTTTATGTAAGTAATTGCGGAAGGGGTTTAATGGTTTATCCCAATCCTGCAAAGGATGAAATAACTTTTTCTATTGATGAAGAATTAGAACTTTCGAAAGATGCAGTATATGAGATAACGGATAATTTTATGAACAAATTAGTAGCTGAACCACTAAATACCAAAGAAAAGACCATTAATATCTCTGGTCTGAAAAAGGGATTATATTACATCTCCGTTTATACCAGCGGCGAATTAATAACCGAGAAATTTCTGAAGGATTAATTTCCTTACTTACGGTATTTCCTTTAAAAAAACCGGGTAGATCTGTCATTGAGATTTACCTGGTTTTTGTTTTGTGCCTATACTTGTGAAAATCTAATAACTTTCTATGCTGTATTGCGATCACTTCATTATCCGTTCTTCTATGTTTTGGTAATGGAAGGGAGTAGCATTTTTAGTTTTATAGTAGGTTAATATTACTTTTGCATCAGTCAAGTTTAAAAAGATTTCTAATAGGATGAAATTAACATTCAGACCTTACGCGTTGCAATTAAAACATGCTTTTACACTGGCGGGCAGTTCGCGTACATCAACACCGGTAATGCTGGTAGAACTGGAGTATGAGGGGGTGGTTGGTTATGGCGAAGCGTCGATGCCTCCTTACCTTGGCGAGTCGCATGAAACAGTTGCTCGTTTTCTGAAGAAGGTTGATTTATCGTCTTTTAAAGATCCTTTCCGAATCGCTGAAATTCTTGATTATATCGATACTATCGAAGAGGGGAATTCTGCTGCCAAGGCGAGTGTTGATATTGCTCTCCACGATTTAGTGGGAAAAATGAGGCTGCTGCCCTGGTATAAAATCTGGCATCTTAATCCTGATGATACACCGTTTACCTCGTTTACTATTGGCATTGATTCGCCTGAAATGATCATCAAAAAAACAAAGGAGGCCGCTGAATTTAAGTTGTTAAAGGTAAAAATGGGCCGCGATAACGACAAGGAGATAATTGAAACCATTCGATTGGTTACCGATGTGCCAATTTGTGTGGATGTTAACCAGGGGTGGAAAGATAAACATTTGGCGTTGGACATGATGCACTGGTTAAAGGATAAAGGGATTGTATTTGTGGAGCAACCCATGCCAAAACAACAGAGAGACGATATGGCCTGGTTAACTGCCAATAGTCCGTTGCCAACGATTGCCGACGAAGCTTTTCAGCGCATTACCGATATCCCGAAATTGAAAGGCGTTTATACGGGCGTAAATATAAAGCTGATGAAAAGTACAGGCATGCATGAGGCGAAGAAGATGGTTGATGTTGCGCGCTCTCAGGACATGCAGGTAATGATTGGATGCATGACCGAAACTTCGTGTGCCGTTTCCGCAGCCGCACAACTTTCGCCTTTGGTCGATTGGGCTGATTTGGATGGTGCGTTATTAATTTCAAACGACGTATTTGATGGGATGAAGGTTATTGATGGTAAAGTTACTTTAAACCACCGGCCGGGAATAGGTGTGGTTAAAAAATAATCAAGTATACACTTCTTTTGTTGCTACCCTGGGATGTGGTATTCTTTTAATCCTTTAAGGGGTTTCTCCATGATCCTGCCTATTGAAATGCCACGTTCTGAAGCTACTTCCTGCAAAATACCGGAATAGTGGAAGGCAATCGATCCGACAAAATTTACACTCACTTGCTGAAAATCCGGATAACGTTCCACATTCTTGCTAAAGAACTCCGAAAAACTTCTTTTAATCAGTTGTTGTGTGTAATGGTGATTTATGTTATCACTCAGGAATTTTGAAAAGCTTGCCAGGTAACGACTCGGATATTCTCCACGGTAAACGGCCGCCAAAACATCAGGCATTTCCAAATGAAGTTCGGTGACGATTTTTTTGTTCAAATCCTCTGG
>DASQBW010000320.1:0-2337 GCA_035635015.1 Draconibacterium sp.
GCTACAGGACTACTTTTAATCCCCGGGGTAATTGACGATCAGGTACATTTTCGGGAACCGGGACTAACTCACAAAGGCGAAATTGCTACAGAAAGTAAAGCTGCTGCTGCAGGCGGTGTTACCACTTATATGGAAATGCCCAATACAAATCCACAAACTGTTACACAGGAAGAATTGCAAAGAAAATTCGACAGGGCAGCTGAAGTTTCAGCGGTTAATTATTCGTTTTATATGGGTGCCACCAACGATAATTTGCAGGAGGTACTTAAAACCGATCCTACAAAAGTATGTGGCATAAAAGTTTTTATGGGCTCTTCAACCGGAAATATGTTGGTTGACGATGACAAAACATTGTCTGAAATTTTTAAGAATGCACCAACACTGGTTGCTACCCACTGCGAAGACGAAGCGACAATAAAAGCCAACACTGAAATTGCCCGCCAGCGTTATGGCGAAAACGTACCGATTTCGCGCCACTGCCACATTCGCAGCGATGAAGCTTGTTATAAATCATCATCGAAAGCGGTTGAACTGGCTTCAAAATTCGATACACGATTGCATATTTTGCACCTTACCTCGGCAAAAGAAATGAGTCTTTTCTCTCCGGGGAAAGTTGGTGATAAAAGAATTACTGCTGAAGTTTGCGTACATCACCTTTGGTTCGACGAGCGCGACTACATTGATTACGGAACACGTATTAAGTGGAATCCATCGGTAAAATGTGTAAAAGATAAAGAAGCACTTTGGGAAGCTTTGCTGGCCGACAAAATTGATGTGATTGCCACCGATCACGCCCCGCATACGTTGGATGAAAAAAACAATACTTACTTTAAAGCTCCGTCGGGCGGACCGCTTGTACAGCACTCTCTGGTTGCCATGCTCGAGTTAAGTAAAAAAGGCTTTATTTCTGTTGAAAAAGTAATTGAAAAGATGTGTCATGCTCCGGCCGATCTTTTCTGTATAAATAAGCGAGGTTACATCCGCGAAGGTTATTTTGCCGATCTTGTTTTGGTTGATCCAACGAAAAACTGGATTGTTGCACCCGAGAATATCCTTTATAAATGCGAATGGGCACCATTTGAACGGACTGAGTTTTCTAACCAGGTGGTAAGTACCTTTGTAAATGGATTGAAGGTTTACGACAAGCAACAAATCCTACATGCGAATTACGGACAAGCCGTTTCTTTTAATCCATAAACTTTAGAATAATTCTAAAATATCCCACAATGTAAACCTATTGAAAAATTAAACGTTTATGAGTGCATGACTTATTCGTTAAATAAGTCACACATTCATAAGGTGATTCCTTTTGTTAGGAATCACCTTATTACGTTTATTCTTCGAGCAAATTCTGGGGTAATTCCTTTGTAGCTTTAGCCCCCAGCTTTTTAATGTTCTCCACCCTCCGAACCAGATTTCCGGCACCGATATGTAATTTATTTACAGCTAACTCGTAGGTTTTTTGCGTGGTCGACAGGTTTTTCCCAATTGTTTCCATATCAGCTATAAAGCCCACAAATTTGTCGTAAAGCGCACCTCCCTGTTTGGCAATTTCAATGGCATTTCGGGTTTGGTTTTCCTGCTGCCAGATCGAAGAAATGGTGCGTAGCGTAGCCAACAAAGTCGACGGACTTACGATCACCACTTTCTGATCCCAGGCAAAAGAAAACAATTCCTGGTCTTCCTGAATGGCCACACTAAACGAGGCTTCAATTGGGATGAACAGCAGCACAAAATCGGGCGAATTCAACTTGCTTGCCGTTTGATAATGCTTTTCGCTCAGGCCTTTAATATGAGTTCTTAAACTCAAAAGATGCTCTTTTACAAACTTGCTGCGCTCTTCTTCGTTTTCAGTATTTACTGCTCGCTCATAGGCTATCATCGACACTTTCGAGTCAACAATAATGTGTTTGTTATCCGGCAGATTGATCACAATATCGGGCTGAATACGTTTGCCGTCCTCTGTCATATCGCTAAACTGTTTTTGGTAGCCCTGTTCCCCTTCGTTCAACCCCGAGCGTTCCAAAATGCGTTCCAAAACAACTTCGCCCCAATTACCTTGTTTTTTCACATCTCCTTTCAGCGCTTTGGTCAGGTTGTTGGCTTCTTCACTGATCCTGTTGTTCAGATCATAAAGCTTTTTCAATTCAGCTTTTAGATCGGTCTGATCTTTTAATCCCTGTTTGTAAGTATCATCAACTTTTTTCTCAAAAAGCTGAATCTTTTCTTTTAACGGGTTTAACACCTCACCAATATTTTTCTGGTTGGCAGCGGTAAATTTTTCACTGTTCTTTTCCAAAATTTTATTAGCTACATTTTCAAACTCAACCGTTAGTT
>DASQBW010000321.1:0-1562 GCA_035635015.1 Draconibacterium sp.
CATATAATTCAATTGTTCCAGTACGTGTAGGTATATTTTGTGATTTATATGATGTCAGGTCTATTCCTTCATGATTTATGTTATGTCTACCCATTACAACAAGCGCATGACCTAATGTATCATTTTCAACAGCAGCTATTACAGGTATACCTGATTCAATATAATACCCCAATAATCTTTTAAATTCTATTTCGGGGTAAGCCTCACTTGCTCCATTTGGGTCGTCTTCGGAACGTAATGCATATAATCGAGTTCCAAAACCAAACTCCCTTAATGCAAAACTTATTTGTTCTGAGGTTAATCCTCTTGAAGGCAATTGACGTTCATAGCTATAATTTGACAGTGCTGATATAATTTTAGACGGAAGTACTGGCCTGTAATCGGGATAACGTAAGCCAAAATATTCCATAACAGACCAAATAGTTGTTTCAGCGCACGTAATGGTTTCTCCATCCTGCGAAGAATGAGGAAAAGCACGTATATCAAGACGTACACCATTGATTAATACATTTGCCTTAGTTAAACAATATATCCCCCTGTTTTCTCTGTATGCTATAGGGGAAAGCATTGTTTTTCCAATTAAATTTGGTAATGTAGGCCGTATAGTGATATATCCTAAAAAGTTTTCCTGAATTTTTAAGAAAGAATCCTTGTCTCTAAAATCGGACTCCGTAACTTCTTTTGAGAAAAAAGCTATACGGGCACAATTGCGTATGGTTGAATTATGCTTAGTGGAATAGTAATTATAAAAACTATCACGGTACACTTTTTCAACGTAGGGATACTCCATATAGAAATTTAAATCTTCCCTTAAAAGTTGAGTTAGTTCATTTAAAGATGGTTCAATACTGCTTGGAAAGAATTTAAATTCGTCGCAAATGAACTCGCTTACAGTATCATAAAGTTCAGTAATAGGGAAGTATCCGTATTGTAATTGTTTATCGCTCATATTGGAATATAAATCTACACACTTACTTTTTCTAAAGCAATAGGTAAAAAGTTTAGTTATTAACGGCTTAATATCAAGCATTTGGTTTTGAGTTTTTATATTCACCTAATGATTCAATTAATTAGAACAATATTAACATTATTAATGAAGTTTATAGCGGACTCAAAATCGAAATAACGTTCTTTTAAAATTTCGGCTTGATATTTAATTGGTAAATAGGAACCCCATTTTGAAAATCCAATCAGAGATTCATTTTCATCAAGCGCATTTATTAAGTATGTGTCAATTTCATTGTAAACTGAATTAATATCTTTTAACAATGATTTAAAATCAGACTTATCAATTTCAAATGAGCTACTATGGTCATCTAATGAAGATTCCCTCCCTGTAAGGTTAAATAAAAAACTTAAGCTTTTGTTTATTTTTGTTCCTGTAAAAGTATAAATCAATAACTTATCTTCTTTAATAATTAAAGGACGGTCTGATGAATAATTATCAATCTTAAATCCTTTAAAATCATGCCTAATCTCCTCCAGTATTGAGAAACTTGCTTCGTTTAATTCAGAAAAAGATTCGTTGCTTTTTAGTATTCTCAACATCTCTTCTCTTATTT
>DASQBW010000322.1:0-3835 GCA_035635015.1 Draconibacterium sp.
ATAATGAAAGAAGCGTTAACCTTTTGGCAAGGCATAAAACTAGAAAATGAAGCTTTTTGTGTCATGTCAAACCACGTTCACTGGGTATTTACATTATTTGAAAAGGATGAAGAAGGCAATCCCGTTTATTTGCAGGATATAATGCATTCGGTTAAACGTTATTCGTCAAATCGGATAAATAAAAACGAAAACAGAAGTGGGGCTTTGTGGCAAAAAGAAAGTTTCGATACTACTATAGGCGATTACAAACACTTATACTATGCAGTAGAGTATACTTTGAATAACCCGGTAAATGCGGGGCTGGTAAAAAACAGAGAGAAATGGCCGGGGATAGGGATCGGAAGTTTATAACTTCCGGGAATCTGTCGCGTTATAAACCGCAAATCCCACTATCCCAACAAAAAGATTACCGGTTGTTTATGTAAATCAGGTGTGCCCGATTTTTTCCAGTCCTGAATGGATTTGGTTTTAATATATTCATCCTTCCCTGTAATATTGGCTGCAATACAAAACATTGTAGCAGGAGAACAGGCTTTTAATACATCGGCTATTAACTGATTGTTTCGGTATGGTGTTTCTATAAACAGTTGCGTTTGACGTGTGTTTTTTATCTTTTTTTCAAGCTCCTGCAGTGCTCTCACCCGTTCTTGCGGTTTCACCGGCAAATAACCCCTAAATGCAAAATTTTGTCCGTTCATTCCTGAAGCCATCAGCGCCAGAAGAATGGACGACGGACCAACAATCGGTGCTACTTTAAAACCTTTTTTATGAGCGATTTTAACTACTTCAGCTCCGGGATCGGCAACTCCCGGACAACCGGCCTCAGAAATAACAGCTACATCATGTCCGTCAGTAATTGGTTCTAAAAAGCGAGGTAGATCGGCGGCTTTGGTTCGTTTATTTATTTCGTAAAAAGTACACGCATCGATGTCTATTTCACGGTTTATTTGTTTCATAAATCTTCGTGCAGTCCGGATATTTTCAACGATAAAATATTTAGTATTAGTTAAAATTGGTTCTACCTGTGCAGGTAAAACAGCTTGCCAGTCGACTTCGGCCAAAACATTCGGGACGAGATAAAGTGTTGCCATTCGTTAAATGATTTTTGCAAAAGTAATGATAATACTTGTGAAAGAATTGGATTTATTAATTTAGCCGGTAATGGCAAATCCTTCAATAAAAATAAAAGCAACTTTACTCGGAACGGGCACCTCGCAGGGAGTGCCGGTTGTGGCTTGCGATTGCGACGTTTGTTCCTCAGAAAACCCAAAAGATAAGCGGCTGCGTTCCTCATTGCTGCTACATATTAACGATAAAAATTTTGTGATTGACGCGGGCCCTGATTTTCGCCAGCAGATGTTGCGCGAAAAGGTAAAAACACTTCGGGCAATTTTGCTTACGCACGAGCATGTCGATCATATTTTTGGTTTGGATGATATCCGTTCGTACAATTGGGTACAAAAGAATCATATGGAAATTTTTGCCGAAGAGCGCGTTCAAAAAGCCATCAAACGCATTTTTAATTATGTGTTTGCTACGTTTAAATATCCGGGCATCCCGAAGATGGAATTACGAAAAATTGACAATACGCCGTTCGCTATTGATGGTATTGAGTTTATTCCCATTCGCTGTTGGCACCATAAATTACCGGTTTATGGATATCGGGTAGGGTATTTAACCTATATAACCGACACCAATTTTATTGAAGAAAGTGAATTGGAGAAAATGAAAGGAACAAAAATTCTGATCATCAATTGCCTGCGAAAAGAAAAGCACCTCTCGCATTTTAACCTGGAAGAAGTGTTGGAAATTGTAGATCAAATTAAACCGGAACAAACTTATCTGACACATATTAGTCATGCTTTTGGAAAACACGAGGAAATTGCAAACGAATTACCGGAAAATGTTTTTCCTGCGTACGATGGCTTAAAATTGGAAGTTTAAAGCTTTATTGTTTTATTCGCAACCATGGTAAAGATACAAGCAGTGCAGCTACCATGTAAAGAGCCCCGGCAAGAATAAATGCTTTGTTTAAACTTAAGTGATCGGTTATCCACCCCAAAAGTGGTCCAATGCCTGCAAAAGCAATGCGAATGATGAAATTCCGCACCGAAAGCATGGTTGCACGTACTTCGCTGGCGGTGTGCTGGTTGATGTAATTTTTAAATATGGGTGTTGCCAAACCACGTATCAGGTAGAACATAAATAAAAAACCAAGTCCCCAATACGAAATGCTGATTCCGGTGAATACATATCCGGCCGAAAGCAAACCAATAACGATCAATATCGACCAGCGTTTTCCAAGAAATTCTTCCACTTTGAATGCAAAAACACTCGACACTCCAACGGTTAAATTTAGTGCTGTCCAAAACACTCCGAAAAGTTCAACGGGCAGATCGATGGCTTTAAAAAAAGGCTGAACAAACCACGCAAAAGTTAGTGTTGCCGTACCCGTAACCGACGACAACAAAATTGCAACGCGCAGGTTATGGTTAGTAACAAAAGTTTTACGAATGTTCTGAACCATTTTTTTTACGGAATGAATATGTTCTGTGGAGTGAATTTTAGGTTCAATCATAGTAAGGGCGGCCGGAATGGCAATGGCAGCCACTACAAACTGAAAATAGAAAGGCGTGCGTAAACTCACAGCTGCCAAAAGTCCACCCAATACACCTGCAATGGCTTCTGAAAAATTACCCACTGATGTAATCCGGCCTTCTTCACGCACATATTTATCGCTGCGTTTATCGGCTTTTAAACTATCGTATAACATGGCCGAATCGGCTCCTGAAACAAATGAATGCCCGATGCCTAGAATAATTTCAGCAAAAACAAAAGCCCAAAAGCCATACGAGAAACTGTAGATGAGAAAACCAAGACTTCCGAGAATACTTCCCAGAACCAGTGTTTTTTTACGTCCCCATACATCGGCCATCCACCCCGACGGAATTTCCATTCCAACAATGGCTATCGAATAAATGGCTTTCAACTGAAACAATTCATAAGTACCCATATTATTGCTTTCAATAAAAAGCAACATAATTGGCATAACCATATTAAACCATTTCGAGATTTTTACCAGGTAGAGGCGCGTTATGTTCTTCCTAAAATTTCCCATTTGTTCAGGCGTAAAAATAGTGTTTCCTTTTTACTCACGGATATGTTGTTGGTACTGTTACAGTTCTAAAGATAAAATGTAAAAATGCTTTTAATTTGAAAGCAGAATTATATTTTTGCTTTCACAGACAGAATGATTTAAAAGTATTAACAGCACATTTATTGTGTGGGAAATAACTGCTTGTTTCTATGTTTTTTATTTGGAAAGAGTAGTATCCCGAAAATTCTTACAAAATGAAACTTACAATTCCAGAGGGCTATCAGTCGGTTTTAGATGTACAGCAAACCGAGCAGGCCATCAAATTAATCAAAGACTTTTTTCAGGAGAATCTTGCTGCCGAATTGCGTTTGCGCAGGGTAACGGCTCCATTATTTGTAAAACAGGGAACAGGTATTAACGACGATTTGAATGGCATTGAACGCCCGGTGTCGTTTCCGATGAAAGACCTGAACGAAGAGCGTGCTGAAATCGTTCAGTCGCTGGCTAAGTGGAAAAGAATGGCATTGGCCGATTTAAAAATTGAAGAAGGCTTTGGCCTGTATACCGATATGAACGCCATTCGACCTGATGAAGAATTAACAAATATTCATTCGTTGTATGTCGATCAGTGGGACTGGGAACGTGTTATTTCGCGCGAACAGCGTAAGCTTGATTTCTTAAAAGCCGTGGTACGAAAAATTTATTCGGCTCTGGTTCGAACGGAATTTTTGCTGTGTG
>DASQBW010000323.1:0-4038 GCA_035635015.1 Draconibacterium sp.
ACAATGTATGTATGATCTTTCGACTGTGGGCAAACTGCCTGGAACAACGGCGACAGCTCTTGTTTTTGCTCCCAGCTTAACTCTTCTTTTGTTGTGTCTTCCTTTTTAATCAGGTTCTCAACCACATCCGAGTCAACACGCACAAAACGTTTGTCGGTGTATTTCTGCTCGAATTTGTTGATTAAGTGAGGAGCCAGCACATCATCCAGAATCAATACATCGTATCCTTTATTTTTTGCCTCTTCAACAAAAGTAAATTGCTCTTCAATGTTGGTTGTATACAGATAAATGGTGTTTTTGTCTTTATCAGTTTGGTTTTCTTTTACCAGTTTTTCATATTCCTCCCAGGTAAAATACTTGCCCTCGGTATTTTTTAATAGAAAGAAATTCATTGCACGATCGTTAAATTTCTCCTCGGTTAACATACCGTATTCGATAAAGATCTTCAGGTCGTCCCACTTGCTTTCAAAGTCGTCTCTATTGTCTTTAAAAATCTGATTCAATCGGTCGGCCACTTTTTTATTGATATGGCTGCTGATCTTTTTCACATTCGAATCGCTTTGCAGGTAAGAACGCGACACGTTCAGCGGAATATCCGGTGAGTCGATCACTCCGTGCAGCAATGTCAAAAATTCAGGAACGATTCCTTCAACCGAATCGGTAACAAAAACCTGGTTGCTGTATAACTGAATTTTGTTTTTCTGAACCTCGAAATTGTTTTTAATTTTTGGGAAGTACAAAATACCTGTCAGGTTAAACGGGTAATCCACATTCAGGTGAATATTGAATAGTGGCTCGTCGCCCATCGGGTATAACTTCCTGTAAAAGTTTTTGTAATCCTCGTCTTTTAAATCGGCAGGTGTTTTTGTCCAGGCGGGTGCTACATCATTAATTTGGTTGTCCTCGTCAGTCTCAACCTGTTTGCTATCTTTCCAATCCTTTTTCTTGCCGTAAATTACCGGGACCGGCAAAAATTTGCAGTACTTATCCAATATCTCTGACACTTTTGCATCATCAAGGAAACCTTTTTCCTCTTCGCTGATGTGCATTACAATGTCGGTTCCAACGTCTGCTTTTTCTACTTCTTCCAGTTCGTATTCAGGACTTCCGTTACAGCTCCATTTTACCGCCTGCGACCCTTCTTTGTACGATTTTGTAATCACATCAACTTTTTCCGACACCATGAACGAACTGTAAAAACCCAGTCCGAAATGGCCGATAATTGCATTTGCATCGTCTTTGTACTTGTCAAGGAATTCGTTAGCTCCCGAGAAAGCAATCTGGTTGATGTACTTCTCCACCTCTTCGGCAGTCATCCCGATACCATTATCCGAAACAGTAATCGTTTTGGCTTCGGTATCCAGTTTTACAACTACTTTTGCCTCGCTTACATCACCATTGTACTCACCTTTTCCGGCAAGCGTTTTTAACTTTTGTGTTGCATCAACTGCGTTTGATACAATCTCACGCAAAAAAATGTCGTGATCAGAATAGAGAAACTTTTTAATAATCGGGAAAAGATTCTCACTGGTTACTCCAATTTTTCCTGTTTGCATTGTTCTATATTTTTAATTTAAATTCAAATTTTACGTCCGCAGAAAATCAAATGCTGTGCCATTTGTTTATTGTGACGTTTTGACAGATATTGGTTGCAGAAGTTCTTAATTAGGAGTTAAAGGTGATTTTTATCGTGTTTTATTCACCCAAACACCTTTTATTTGTGTCTGTTATTTAAATATGTAATAATGGCAAGTCTGGAAAAATATTTTAGCCAATTCAGGAAAAATATTGTTGGAATCGACCAGGAATTTGAAACTCCTTATGGCAAAATGAAAATAAATTACGGTGACTGGATTGCAAGTGGCCGGCTATACCGCCCCATAGAATGTAAGATTACAGATACAATAGGTCCTTATGTTGGCAATACACATAACGAAACCAGCGAAACCGGATTACGCATGACCCGGGCATACCAAAAATCTCACCAACTGATAAAACAGCACGTTAATGCGGGTCCAAACGATAAAATTATTACCGCCGGTTTTGGAATGACGGCGGTCATCAATAAATTCCAGCGGATATTGGGACTTAAGAATTGTGGGAAGGTAGCAGATAAAAATTGCACCGATCAGCGCGACAGACCTGTTGTATTTATTACACACATGGAACATCATTCGAACCAAACCTCGTGGTACGAAACCAGCGCCGAAGTTGTTGTTATCGAACCTGGCGAAGGGATGTTGGTCGATCCGGAAAATTTGCGCAAAGCTCTTGAAAAATACAAAGACAAAATTTTTAAAATCGGCTCGTTTACTGCCTGCTCAAATGTTACCGGAGTGCGAACTCCATACAATGAGTTAGCTCAAATTATGCACGAATACGGAGGAGTAGTTTTTATCGATTTTGCGGCGTCAGCTCCTTACGATGAAATAGATATGCACCCTAAAAATCCATTGGAAAAACTCGACGCTGTAATGTTCTCTCCCCATAAATTTCTGGGCGGACCGGGCTCATCAGGTGTTATTGTTTTTGACGCATTGATGTATAAAAATAAAGTTCCTGACAATCCGGGTGGAGGAACCGTAGACTGGACCAACCCCTGGGGTAAATATAAATATGTTGACGACATTGAAGCCCGCGAAGATGGCGGAACTCCCGGCTTCTTGCAATCCATCAGAACCGCACTTTGTTTCGACCTGAAGCAACAAATGGGGATTGAAAACATAAAAAAACGGGAAAGGGAATTACTTGCCAGAGCATTCAGAGGACTTGACGAAATTGAAGGTTTAAGCATCCTTGCAGACAATATTCGCAATCGTCTTGGTATTCTCTCCTTTTATGTAGAGGGGATTCATTATAACCTGCTGGTTAGGTTGTTAAACGATATGTACGGAATTCAAACCCGCGGAGGATGTGCCTGTGCCGGCACCTACGGACATTTCCTGCTTGAAGTATCGTACGAACAATCGCAACTGATAACGGACAAAATTAACCATGGCGATCTTTCCGAAAAACCCGGTTGGGTACGCTGGTCATTACACCCTACAATGACAGATGCCGAAGTTGATAATGTGATAGCGGCATTAAAAGATATAGTTGCCAACATTAATGAATACCAGAAAGATTATGTTTATGTAAATCGTAGCAATGTATTCTGGCACAAAGATGAAAAAGAAGATAAGGATATGCTAAAAAAGTGGTTTACGCTGGAAAACAACTAATGTGTATGTTTATTTTCGCTTACCCAATTTAGTAGCCACAAGACTGATGATAAGAATTTGTATGGGATGAAAAATCATTATAGGAAGTAACATTATTCCGGTAGTTGCCGATTGCTGAAACAATATTTTAGCAAAGACAGTTCCGTGGACCAACGATTTTTTTGTTCCGCAAAACTGTGTTGTTACCTGGTCTTCCAAACTAAATCCCAGTAAACGCGACAAATAAAAAGTAAGTAAATAGATCGCAAAAAAGAGTATAATTACAGCAGTAACGATCAGAGACAAATCAATGACATCAACAGCACTAAAAACCTGGTTTTCGAAAGAATGTGAAAAGCTTTTGAAGATAATCAACAGGATCACCGATTTATCAAATAAAGTAAGGTAACGGCTGTATTTTCGGGCGTAATCACCCCAAAAACGCTGTAAAAATACACCTATAATAACAGGAAGCAGAATCTCTGTGAGTAGTTTAAAATAAATTTCGCCAAGGTTAAATTCAATAGTCGTTTGCGTTAAAAACAGCCCCATCCAAAGTGGGGTAATCACAATACCGATTAATCCCGATATACTCGCATTAAAAATAGCTGCCGGAATATTTCCTTTTGCAATTGAAACCATTACTACCGAAGAAGATACAGTAGATGGCAACGCAGCCAAAAACAAAAAAGCCAACCAGATGGTTTGTCCGTTTTCGGTTTTTACAAATGGATAAAAAGCGAGAACAATTAATGGAAAAACCAAAAAGGTAGTTGTCTGTATCACAACATGAAGCTTCCAGTTTTTTAACCCCATTTTTATATCGTGAGGGCTAAGT
>DASQBW010000324.1:0-2807 GCA_035635015.1 Draconibacterium sp.
ACACGAAAAGTTGCCAGCCGCAGAATTGCAGGAGCCAATCTTTTGCAAAAGTTTAGCTCTCGCTAATTTGCAAGAGCCTTTCCAACGGCTCAGATTAGCTCTCGCTGGTTTGCAGCAGCAAAACCTACGCCTCAGATTGGCCCTCGCAGAATTGCAACTGGCAATCCAACGGAAAAAGTTGTTAGCCGCAGATTTGCGAGAGCTTATATTTCAGAGAGTTAGGTGATTTTTACTCTTCTGTAAACACTTCAAGTTCTTTTAAGACACTTGAAGGTAAATAAAAAGAAAGGATGCCATCTTTCTCTGTGTGAAACAAAAAAAGATGGCATCCTTAAAAGTTGTCGTGTTGTTATACTGTACGGTCAATCAGTTCTTCAATTTTTGGAAGCACAGCCCCAAGGGCTTCGTCGTTGGTCATGCGGTAAAAACCCGGAAGAATTTCGAGCAGGTCTTTTATGGTTTGTTCCAGGTCGCCGCGCACGGCTGTCATCGAACTTATTTGTTCCATATCGGTGTTATGCTCCAACTGCTCCTGGCGTAATACATCAAATTCGGTTTGCGAAGTGTTGAGCAGATCAACATATTCGGTCATGCCCAGCAGGGCTACACGTGCAGCCTGTTTGCCGGTAAGTTCTTTTAACAGTGTTTTCATCAATGCCGACTGCTCATCGTAGCCCTCGCGGTTAAGGTTCCAGCCCACTTTGGCAATTACTTTTTCCAGTTCAACAGCAGCTTGCTGTTTTTCGGCATCGGGGTGTAACAGGTAGGCCTGCGTGATGTATTTTACACCGCGAAACAGGTTATCGCGCTTCAGGTCGGCAGCTGAAAGGGCCTCGGTTTGTTGCTGCGCCACCTGCTTGGCAATGGCACTGGCCGAGGTCTCAACACATACCTCAAGGGCATGTTTAAACGGATTGTAAATTACTGAGATGTTCTCGCCCAGCGGTTCGAGCAGGGCATCGAGGCTTTGTGCAAACGAAAGTAATTCGGCATTGGTTAGCCCCGACAGATTGAAAGTTAAAATCATAATTAATTGTTTTATGTGAGTATTGGTGGGCGTGCTTTGGGCAGCCCGGTTAATTGTTGTTGGTGTCTTTTATTTTATGTCAGACCTTCAAGGTTTTAAAAACCTTGAAGGTCTGATTTTAATCCCGCTTATTCTTTTAAAAATTTCTCGGTGGTTAATTCACCATTGTTATAGAGTCTGCGATTTTGCGTTAAAAAAAACAAGCGTAAATAATAATGTGAAAATTAAATGTGTTTTCATTAGAAATTAAAATTAAAGGTTAAACTATAGGGTAGATTTATATGTGATCGATAAAAAAGATGATATTGCCTGTTATTCGGAAAACTCTCACTTCCTTCTGTTTTAGACCATTGTACAAAATTTTCTAAACCAGCTTCGAAGGCTAAAGCTAAATTATCACTAAGTAAAACTTTCACCCCAATAAAAGGCACAAAAAACAACTTGTAAGTTTCATTTACATTAGGAATATCTACATCATCAAGCCTGGATAATGAAGTTCCAAGATCAGCACCATAATAAAATATAGTCCGATTATATTTTCTCTGGAATTCATAGCCAAACGATAAAGACAAATCTGCTTTAGTTTGCTTTGCCGTAAGCTCATAATTTTCATCATCATGGGTAATTTTATATATCAACCCAGTAAGAGGTTCCAATACCAAAGCGGTATGCTCCCTTTATTTGGTTATTTTTAATATTGTTTAGTTTAAACAATACCTTATCAGGCGTACCATCGGAGAAAAAGTTCTGAAGGTCAACAGCTATTTCATATTTGTTTGTTGCTGTATTTTGGTTTTGTGCTTTGGTATTGGCAATACCAGTTAATAAGAAAAAAACTATGCCAATAAACATAACCATTTTTTTATTTTTCATATTTTATTTTTGACTTTATCATTTAAGTTTTATGATACATAAGAAGTACAAAGTACTTAAAACAGCTGCTTTACTAAAAGCAACGTAAAAGAGCGCATTAAAAAGGTCGGTTACGGTTGCAGTAGCAACGGTTTTTTTGGCGGTGCAGCCTGGCTGCGGGCAAAAAAAGGTTTGTTTTGTTTTTGGGTTTTACGAGGTGTTCATGGTTGGTTTAAGTTTTTTATGTTTTTGGATTAAAGATGTGTAAATGTAAAAAAAGGTTGCGTAGCATGCAAGTTTTTGGGCTTATGTTTAGTAACAGAAAAAAGTCATTTAACATTAGACTTTAGCAAACGTTGCGACTTTGCGAGAGATTGGGCACTGAGACTGCCAGACAATGAGACTGTGAGCACTAAGAAAATGAGAGAACTTGCAACGAATTGCCAAACTTATAACTAAAACGATGAGCCGCGATTGCTCGCCAGACTCTTGTAACTTGTAGCTTTTAACTCGAAGCTCGTAACTTGTAACTTAGGGCTAATTGTTAAACTGCCAAACTGATTAATTGTAAAACTGCGAACTGAGACTGTTCAATAAATTCTACCCCAAAACTTTCAACCTTAGTATCTAGTATCTAACATCAAGTATCCGGTATTAATCAACAGATCTCTCGCTTCGCTTCGAGATGACAGCTACTTTTGCTCCCGACGCTGCGGCCGGGATTTCGACCAGCAAAGCTGATCTCAACTTTTGCCATTCTCCTTTTGCCTTGAACAAAAGTTACTCCAATGTTAACACAAAACAGACATTTCGGTATTATTATTCTTTTTTTAATAAAAAACGGGCTTTTCATTTTCATTTTAAAATAATATTTTGATATTTGCAGGAAATCATAAGCAAATGACAAAAAATATCAACATTTCTATTC
>DASQBW010000325.1:0-2322 GCA_035635015.1 Draconibacterium sp.
GGACTGATCATTGACTACCTGTTGCCCGTACAGTGGTTTACAGAAATTACTCAGCAACATTTGGGGCACGATCACGGAACTCACCTGAATTGGTGGCAAATTGCGTCAGGAGTTTTACTTCTGGGGCTGATCATAAACGGATACATTCAGCGATACCGGACTACAAAACCACAATCTGAATCACAAATAAATTACAATACAATGAAAGTAGAAACGATTAAAGTTGAAGGAATGACTTGCAACCATTGCAAAGCGAATGTAGAAACCAACCTGCAAAAACTGGCGTTTGTAGATAGCGCAGTGGTAAACCTGGCCGAAAAAACGGTTACGTTAGAAGGTGACGACATTGATCTGGATAAAGTAAAAGAAACTGTTGAATCGATTGGTTACAAAGCTATATAACCAAAGCATGTTAAAGCTTTGTTAAACGGTTGGCCAATTCGTTTAAACCTTTAGTTTTGTAAAACGTTTATTTAGTGAAGCAGTAATTATAAATGATAAGAAAACTCAGCCATATTATTTTAGCGACTCTATTGTTGACAACAACAATGGGATTTGCTGTGAGCAAACATTTTTGCCACAGTTCGCTGGTTGATGTTTCTTTTTTCGCACAGGTAGATTCGTGCTGCGACGATGGTGGTTGCTGTACGAACGAAAATCATTTTTACCAGGTGAAAGAAGATTTTTCAGCACCTGTAATTTCTACAATTCCGCTACTTGCCGAAATTGATGTTTTACATCAGACGCTGCTTGATCCTGTTATATTATTTCCAAACGAATTAACAGAAGAATTCGAATTAACAAATGATCCTCCTCCGCCTACGGTGATGGAGTTCCTTGCTGAAGAGCAATTATATCTTTTATGATTTTATTATGATAAATTATCTGATCATGATTCTTCTTCGTGATCCCGATTATCTATTGTATTAATCTCATAGCAAAAAAGGTATGCTAAACAAAATCATTAAATTTTTTCTTGAAAATAAGCTGGTTACAATACTGGTTTTGATTCTTCTCGTAAGTTGGGGAATCATAACTTCACCGTTTGGCTGGGACACCAAAGTACTGCCAAAAGATCCGGTGCCGGTTGACGCGATTCCCGATATCGGGGAAAACCAGCAAATTGTATTTACCCAATGGATGGGACGATCTCCTCAGGATATTGAAGATCAGATCTCTTATCCGCTAACCACCTATTTATTGGGTATTCCGGGTGTTAAATCCATTCGCAGTTCATCTATTTTCGGATTCTCCAGTATCTATATCATTTTTGATGAAGATGTAGAATTCTATTGGTCACGTTCGCGGATACTTGAAAAATTAAATTCATTGCCGTCGGGACTTTTGCCGGATGGTGTTCAGCCCGCACTTGGTCCTGATGCCACAGCGCTCGGACAGGTTTACTGGTACACCATCGAAGGGCGCGATAAAGACGGGAATGCGACGGGCGGTTGGGATTTACATGAAATCCGAACCGTGCAGGATTTTTTTGTTAAGTATTCGCTGAATGCTGCTGAAGGTGTTTCTGAAGTTGCCTCCATTGGTGGTTTTGTGCAGGAATACCAGATCGATGTTAATCCCGATGCGTTAAAAGCCTACAACATTCCGCTACATAAAGTAATGCAGGCCGTTCAGAAATCGAACCGCGATGTAGGTGCCAAAACCATCGAAATAAACCAGGCAGAATACCTGGTTCGCGGATTGGGTTACGTAAAAAGTGTTGGCGACATTGAAAAAGCCGTGGTTGCGGTTCAGGACAATGTACCTGTTCGTGTAAAAGATATTGCAGTTGTTAGCCTCGGTCCTTCTACCCGTCGTGGTGCGCTTGACAAAGACGGCGCCGAAGTTGTTGGAGGCGTTGTGGTGGCTCGTTATGGTGCCAACCCGCTGGAAGTCATCAACAATGTAAAAGATAAAATTGCTGAAATCGCACCCGGTCTGCCCAAAAAGACATTGGATAACGGTGTGAAAAGCCAGCTAACCATCGTTCCGTTTTACGATCGTTCGACACTGATTCATGAAACGCTGGGAACATTGGAAGAAGCGCTATCGCTCGAAATTCTGATCGCCATATTGGTCGTGATTGTGATGGTGCTGAACCTGCGGGCTTCATTCCTAATCTCGAGTTTATTACCCATTGCGGTGTTAATGGTTTTTATTGCCATGCGTTATTTTGGTGTCGATGCCAACATTGTTGCCCTTTCGGGTATTGCAATCGCCATTGGCACCATGGTTGACCTGGGAATAATACTCTCCGAGAATATTATAAAACACATCGACGAAGCGCCTCCGGGACAGAAACTGATATCAACAGTATACGAC
>DASQBW010000326.1:0-2798 GCA_035635015.1 Draconibacterium sp.
GGCTAAAGCTCATGTGGTAGCCATCGGGCGTTTGCTGGAAGGTAAAAACAAAAAGAGCTATGAAATTTTTAACCTGGGAACCGGAAATGGTTTGTCGGTACTGGAAATTGTAAACGGTTTTGAGAAAGCAACCGGCGTAAAATTGAATTACAAAATTGTTGGTCGTCGTGCCGGCGATATCGAAAAAATTTGGGCCGATACTACTTTTGCCAACGATGAACTGGGTTGGAAAGCTGAGAAAGGAACAGAAGAAACGCTACTTTCGGCCTGGAACTGGGAGAAAAAAGTTCGCGGAATTAATTAAAAAGAAAGAATATCACGTTTCATATTCATAAGAAGGCTTTGTTATACTACAAAGCCTTTTCGTTCTTATTGGCCGTTTGTTTTCTGTGGCTGTGGCAGTTCAATGTAAAAGATACTACCTTTTCCGATAGCTGATTCGACATAAATCTTACCCTTAAGCTTTTCGGTAAAATCTTTGCATATTTTTAGTCCAAGGCCTGTCCCTTTTTCATTACCGGTTCCCGGCAGCGTTTCTGCAGTACCTTCTTTAAAAATATTCTTCAACTTATCCGGGGTCATTCCTGTTCCTTCATCTTTAACCGAAATTATCGGTGTGTCGTTTTCGTTTATTTGGCAGTCAACATAAATATTCCCCTTTTCAAATGAATATTTAATTGCATTGGCCAATAGGTTGCGCAGAATGGGTTGTAGGAATTTTTTATCCGTGTAAATCAAAAGATCGTCGGGTGCCTGGTTAATAATTCTTACGTCTTTTAACTCGGCTCTGTTCGTTACCTGGAGGCTTACTTCCCCGATGATCTTATTCAGCGATACCGGAACCGGATTAAACTTAATCTGGTTGGTTTCGAGCGAAGCCCAGTCGAGGATATTCAGAAGCAGTTCATCGGCTTGTTTTGCCGATTGCTGAATATGCGAAATAAATTCTTGTTCTTTCTCTTTTCCCAATCCTGATTCGGAAAGTAATATGTCCGAGAAACTTACGATATTGCTGTAAAAGCTTCTCAGGTCGTGCCCGATAACCGAAAACAACTTGTTTTTTGAAGCGATAAGTTCTCTCAGTTCATTCTCTGCTTTTTTCCTTTCGGTAATATCTCTTACATAAACAATCAAACGTTTATTGCCGTTAAGGTTAATAAATTTGGTGTTGATCTCGGTCTGGAAAATGGTCCCGTCCTTTTTTTTATTTACCCGTTCCACATAAACCTCGCCCGTTGCCATTTCTTCAGGAATTATATCGGGCAGCATTTCAGCAAATTCATCCGGAACCAGGTCTTTTATCGATAACTGTAACATTTCGTCGCGGGTGTACCCAAACATCTTGTGTCCAATTGTATTGCAATCCAAAATTTCCCCGCGCTCATTCTCCACATATATTCCATCGAGCGACAAATCAATCAGTGTTCTGAATTTAATTTCACTTTCCTGTATGCTTCTGTTTTTTTTCTGGTTCTTGTTAATCAATAGCGCAATAAAAAAGCCGGTAATTCCACCAAACACGATGGATAATGCGACGGAAGGAAGAGTAAAAGGATTGATTTTTAAGAATAAAAATTGAATGAAAGATAACAAAAAGATTATCGACATACCGCTTATAATCCCTGTAAAAAGGCCTGGCTTTGATTTAAATCTCATTAATTTCTTAATTTAGGTGATATAAATATAGAATTTTTATTGACTATATTTATAGGCTGATACTTCTCATTTTTTAATGATGTAAAACCCAAAATCAATTTCAATGGCGTATTTAAAAGAAGCACAAAAGCGCGATTTTATTAATCAAATGGCAATTATTACCCAGGAAAGTTTCGACCTTTTATCCGAACATGGTTTTGATCCCACAGACCGGATTAATACCTTAGAAGAAGCATTAAAAGAAGCCCGGGAAGCAGAGGGAGAACAAATTGATGCTGCTGCACGCTTAAAAGATGCAACCAGAAAGTCGCAGGAAAAGCTTTCGGTTGCCTACAAAGAAGCTTCGAAAACCGTAGACCTGATGTCGGGGCTGCTGGGCAAGGACTATCCCCTTATTCAACAAATCAGAAAGATGCGAAAGTAACTACCCGCTGTTTTAACCTGTTCTGATTCTTAATCAACCTCTTCTGTTTTTGTTTCAACCTTAGTTGATTACAAAACAACTATGGTTGAAAACAAACCAACCTAAGTCGACAGTAAGCCAACTAAAGATGATTGTAACCCAACCAAGGTTGAGAAAGAAACAACTAAGGTAGATTGACGAACAACTAAAGTGGATAAAAAAACAACCAAGGATGATGCTCCCTCATCCCTCCGATTTTTCTTTCACAAGCGTTTTTCTATCTCTGGCGAAAAGCCTACTTTTGATTTTCAAAATATTAAGAAAATGAACAAAACAATACTGATTACAGGAGGTGCCGGATTTATCGGTTCGCATGTGGTTCGGTTATTTGTAAATAGCTACCCCGATTACAAAATTGTAAACCTCGACAAGCTCACTTATGCAGGAAATCTCAATAACTTAAAAGATATTGAAAACAAGCCCAATTACGAATTTGTAAAAGGCGATATTGTCGATAGCGAATTTATCCAAAAACTGTTTGAAGAGAAGCAGTTTGATGGCGTGATTCACCTGGCTGCCGAATCCCATGTCGACCGTTCGATTTCGAACCCGACCGAGTTTGTTTTTACCAACGTTATTGGTACGGTTAATTTGCTGAACGCTGCAAAACACATTTGGAAAGATAACTTTGAGGGCAAACGTTTCTACCACATTTCAACCGACGAGGTTTATGGTTCGT
>DASQBW010000327.1:0-2286 GCA_035635015.1 Draconibacterium sp.
GCCCTTTAGTTAATCCGTAAATACGGTTGTTTAACAGCACTAGGTTTAAATCAATGTTTCTTCTTATTAAATGAATAAAGTGGTTACCACCAATGGCCATAGCATCGCCATCACCTGTCATTACCCAAACGCTCAGTTCAGGATTAGCGGCTTTCACACCTGAAGCAATTGCCGTGGCACGTCCGTGAATGGTATGAAATCCATAGGTATTCATGTAATATGGAAAACGTGAAGAACAGCCAATACCTGATATTACTGCAAACTTTTCTTTTGGGACACCCATTTCGGCCATGGTACGCTGCACCGCATTTATAATTGCAAAGTCACCACATCCAGCACACCAACGTACTTCGTTTTCGCTTTTAAAATCTTTTATCGTATATTTTACATCAGTCATTGCTTAGTCCTCCAAAAGTTTAGTGATTTTTTCTTTTAATTCGATCACGGTAAATGGCAATCCTTTTACCTTGTTTGCCTGATGGTAAGTAAACTCAGGAAGTTCGTTACGCAGATAAGCCACAAACTGACCAAGGTTTAACTCACAAACAATAATCTTTTTAAACTTACCAAACACTTCTTTTGTGTTTTTGGGAAGTGGTTTAATGTAGTTAAAATGAGCCAGACTTACATTTTTACCTGCCAAACGCATTTCGCGCACTGTACTTGTAGTGTGTCCGTAAGTTCCTCCCCAGCTCACAACAAGAACATCTCCTCCGTCTTCATCACCACAAATCTCCAAATCAGGAACCATACCAACAACACGTTGTACTTTTTGTTCTCTTATCTCGCAGTTTACCTGGTGGTTTTCGGGATCGTGACTTACGGTACCCGTTACATTTTTCTCCAATCCTCCAATTCGGTGTTCAAATCCCTTCATTCCTGGGAAAGCCCACTCGCGCGATAAGGTTTCCGCATCACGTTGATATGCTTTAAATGCTTCGCTGTCTTTCGCTACTCTCGGGGTAATGGTTGGCAATTCTGCCATCGCAGGAATTTTCCACGGTTCACTACCGTTTCCAAGGAATCCGTCTGTTAACAAAATAACAGGAACCATTCTTTCCAATGCAATTTTTGATGCCATGTAAGCATACCAGAAACAATCGGATGGTGTACTGGCGGCCAAAACTACAACCGGACTTTCACCATTACGGCCGTAAAGAGCCTGCATTAAATCCGACTGTTCTGTTTTTGTTGGAAGACCTGTAGACGGACCTCCACGCTGTACATTTACAATAACGAGCGGCAATTCAGCCATAACTGCCAAACCAATAGCCTCTCCTTTTAGCGCCAATCCCGGGCCCGAAGTATTGGTAACGGCAAGGTCTCCGGCAAACGCAGCGCCTATTGCTGAACAAATACCGGCAATTTCATCCTCGGCCTGAAAGGTTTTTACCCCAAGGTCTTTTCTTTGTGATAATGCCGACAGTATATCGGTGGCAGGAGTAATCGGATATGATCCAAGGAACAATTCCAGACCTGCTTTTTCAGCGGCAGCTAAAAGTCCCCAGGCAGTAGCATGATTACCATTTATATTTCGGTAGGTACCATTTTCAATTTCGGCAGGATGCACCAAATAACTTGGTGTCATATGTTGCATAGTTAAACCATAATTGTAACCGTCGTGTAAAACTTTAATATTCGATTCAACAACAACTGGTTTCTTTTTGAATTTATTTCGGATAAACTCATCAACAAAATCAAGTGGGCGGTTAAACATCCAGCAAACCAATCCTAACGCGAACATATTTTTGCTTCGCAACACACTTTTGTTGTCCAGGCCAAAATCTTTAAGTCCTTCTTGTGTAAGGCTTGTAATGGGAACTGGGATCTTAAAAAAGTCTTCCAGGTTACATTCGACAAAAGGATCATCAGTTTTAAAATTGGCTTTTTTAAAATTTTTCTCGGTAAATGAGTCGGAATCGTAAATGATTGTTCCTCCCGGTTCCATAAAACGTGCATTGGCCTTTATCGCAGCAGGATTCATCGCAATAAGCACGTTGGCATTGTCTCCCGGTGTATTAATTTGTTTTTTTCCGAATTGCACCTGAAACCCCGATACACCTCCAACAGTGCCCTGCGGAGCACGAATTTCTGATGGATAATCCGGAAATGTAGAAATATCATTCCCAAGAATTGCTGTAGCATCAGAAAACAAGGTTCCGGTTAGCTGCATTCCATCGCCGGAATCACCTGAAAACCTAATGGCAACTTCTTCCAATTCAATTACTTTCGTTTCTTTCATCTCTAAATAATTTGATTTTATTTCTGAAAATTAAAAAACCGGTT
>DASQBW010000328.1:0-2845 GCA_035635015.1 Draconibacterium sp.
TCCTTAATCAGCGCAACAGTATCGGCAACATTGTCGGCATTTAACGAAGCCGTTTTAATCCTGCCCTTACCAACTTCTTTTGCAATTACATCGCACTTAGAAACGGTACGACTTGCCAATAAAATTTCAGAAAAAACTTCCGGGTTATCTGCACACTTGCTGGCAACCACACGGCCAACACCTCCTGCTCCAATTATTAAAACTTTACTCATTTTCTTATTCAATCATTTTAATTCAATAACATAAAACATATTCACATGAATATTGTAATTTCGTATGAAGATTACAAAAAAATCAGAGACAAATTAAGCATTTTTTTTGATGAGTGAAACTTTCGAAAATAAAGATTTTAATACAAATGGCGTGTGGCTGAAAAACGGCAACTTTATTGGGCTTCCGTTTACTGAAATTGAGGCAGGAGTTTGTTGTTCCGTGATTTTTAGAATTCCAGTTTTACAAACACATTATATAAGTTGTTTGGCCGGATGATTTTGATTCGTGCTACATATTTTTTTACTTTGATAGAAGGTTTTTAATTGTTGGGAACAGTAAAATAATGAAGTGTTTGGGTAGATTTCATTTTAGAGGGTAATTATTCAAAAAAAATATTTTTATTTGCGCTTTGAAAAAAATACAAAAACACTAATAATTTTTATGGTTACGTAGATGAAGAATACTTATTTTGATTTGATTGAGCAAAGCTACTATTTCCCACAGGAAGGCTTTGATTTAAGAGGTGACTCGTTAACATTTCACGGAATCTCTTTAAAATATCTGATTAAAAAATACGGTACCCCGTTTAGGTTTATATACCTGCCGAAAATTGGGGAACAAATAAAAAAATCGCGTAACCTGTTTAATAAGGCCATAAAAAAGAGCAACTATAATGGCAAATACTATTATTGTTATTGTACAAAATGCAACCACTTTTCGCACGTGGTTAATGAGGCTTTAAAACACAATGTAAACCTCGAAACTTCGTCGTCGTACGATATTGATCTGATCCTTCATCTTTTTAAGGATAAAAAAATTGATAAGAATCGGAAGATCATTCATAACGGATATAAAACACAGGAATATCTCAAAAAAATTATCGATTTGCAACGGCTTGGCTTTAAGAATAATATTATTGTTCTTGATAGTATTAATGAGCTGGAGCGAATTGAAAAACTGGCCAATGGCGAGAAAGTAAAGGTTGGAATCAGAATGGCGATTAACGAGGAGTCGCAGTCGGCTTATTACACTTCCCGTTTAGGAATCAGGCACACCAACATTCCCGAGTTTTTCCAGAATCAAATAAAAGGAAAGAAAAACATCGAATTAAAGATGCTTCACTTTTTTGTTGACTCTGGAATTAAAGACAGTCTGTATTTTTGGGGTGAGTTTCAAAAAGCAATGAAGCTGTACGTGGAGCTGAAGAAGCAGTGCGACACGCTTGATTCGTTTAACCTCGGAGGCGGTTTCCCGATACGTAACCACCTGGGTTTTGAGTACGATTACGAGTACATGATCAAAGAGATTGTTTCGAACATAAAAACAGCCTGCTCGGCTGAGAATCTGCCCGATCCGGATATTTACACCGAGTTTGGAAAATATACTGTTGGTGAAAGTGGGGCGATTATTTTTGAGGTGCTGGAGCAAAAACAACAAAACGACACTGAAAGCTGGTATATCATTAATAACAGTTTAATGAATACTATTCCTGATTCGTGGTCGATTTTCGAGAAGTTTATACTGCTTCCCATAAACAAGTGGAACAACGAGTACAAGCGTGCCAATATTGGTGGAATCAGTTGCGATCATTCCGATTATTACAACTCGGAAGACTTTAACCAGGAAGTGCTATTGCCATCGTATTCCGACGATGATAAAGAGCCGCTGTATCTTGGCTTTTTTCATACTGGTGCTTACCAGGATGCGATCAGTGGTTATGGCGGGATTAAACATTGTCTGATTCCGGCGCCAAAACATGTAATTATTGATCGCGACGAAAAAGGGAACTTTGTTGATTACGTGTATCGTAACGAGCAGTCGGCCGAAGAGATGTTTAAAATTTTGGGTTATACCAAAGACGAAGAATAGTTGCTAACGGCATTTATCGTTTCGATTTTGCCCCCTAAAACTTTATCAAACTCCATTCAACTTTTTGGGTAATGCTGTGTTTTTCTAGAAAAACTAATCTTTTTAGAGAAACAATATGTCAGTTACCGAAATAATAAAAAACCGAAGAGCGACACCACCACGTTTATTTGCCAGAAAAGATTTACCGAATGGTGCTGTTGAAGAGTTATTGCGAAGTGCCAACTGGGCACCCAATCATAAAAAAACCGAACCCTGGCGGTTTAAAGTGTACCTGGGCGAAGCCAAAACCAAACTAGCTGCTGAAGCGAAATCATTATTGTTGGAAAAGCAGAAGGAAGGTTACCTGGTTGCTGTCGAAAAAATTGAAAAATTTGCATCTACAATTGAGCGTGTGCCCGTGGCAATTGCTGTAATTTTACAGCCCGATTCTGCCGGACGTTTACCCGAATGGGAGGAAGTTGCAGCGGTAGCAATGGCCGTTCAGAATATGTGGTTAACTGCTACCGAGATGGATTTGGCTGCCTTTTGGGCAACGCCGGGATTTATCGAACTGTTTGATGAATTGCTGGAGCTGGAGAATAACCAGAAAAGTATGGGATTCTTCTATGTTGGGCAGGTAATGATGGATTTCCCATCACCGGGACGACGCGACTGGAAGGAAAAAATTGAATGGAAAGATTGAAATTGTTACCTTCAGCTTTTCAAATAATCTGAATCATGCGAATAGTGGCAGTCTTTTTATTTCTAGTCATGTGTATTAGTT
>DASQBW010000329.1:0-1646 GCA_035635015.1 Draconibacterium sp.
CCCAAGCCCAAAACCTTTTACATTGTGCACATCTCCCGTGGGAACACGATAAAATTTTTTAAATATCTTTTTTCGATGCTCACGCGAAATACCAATTCCGTTATCGATAAAATTAAGTTCGTATGTTTTGTTATTTTTCAATATTTCAACTTTAATATCGGGTTTTTTGTCGCAATATTTCGCTGCATTTTCAAGGATATTGGAAACCAAATTGGAAAAATGAAAACGGTCGGCCATAATTTTACAACTCGTTTGAGCAGTTACGATAGTCAGCCCTCCATTTTGCCCTGCTTTTGATTCCTTAAAATGATCGCTTGCTTTATGCAAAAATTCGTTTAATTCAATTTCTTCGAGATTAAGATGTATTCTGCTTTTCTCGATTGATGCTAAGTTAAGTACTTTTTCCACATTATTCGAAAGGCGAATAGTTTGCTCCTGAATGATATGGGTATAATCAAACAAGCGATTGGGCGAGTTTAATATTTTTTCTTCATTAATTACCTTTGCTGCAAGTGCTATCGACGAAATTGGTGTTTTAAGTTCGTGTGTGAGGTTATTGATGAAATTTTTCTGGATCTCAGACAGCTGCCGCTGACGAAAGATAACCCACAAAGTATAAGAAAAGAAAAAGATGACCAGCACTAACAAAGCGGTAAGAAAATACCAAATAGATAATTGTGAGAAAAAGTAGGAAGACCGGTCGGGGAAATGAATGCCAAAATAATCAGAATAGTTTTCATTAACAGGGAAAATGTAATCTGATGCATCCTCATATTCGTTGTTTTGTATCAGGATTGGATCATTGTCAGTATAGTTTTCATCAACAGGGGAAGCATAATTTGATGTGTCCTTATTTTCGTTGTTTTGTATCAGGATTGTTTCATCCATTTGTTCCTCGATTGGATTATAAATTGCAAATTCGAATGTGGTATAAATGTCGTGCTTTTTTAATTGGGTGATCAGGTTTTGTTTCAGTAGCTCTCTGTCAATGGGCACACCAACATTTACAAGGTAGGTGTTGTTAGAAATCACCTCAACCGGAGTAATGCTGTCAAATTTTTCCGTTGTGCCGGTGGCCAGCATTATTTGCCATGCTACTTCTTTAAGCGCGACACTTGCGCTTTCCTGAAATTGTTTTTCAGACAGGTTGTAGGAGCTGCGAATAAATGCAAACTGCACTAAAAATACACCCACAATAGAAACAGTTGCCAGTATAACTATGTATTTAAGTGCCTTTCCTTTCATTATGTTTTTACCGTTAGCGAAAATAGATATTTTTTATTATGCCGAACGTGGTTAACAACTCGTTAACAAAATATTGAACTCAATTAACAGCACAAGTAATAGAACTCCTTTATATTTGTTTACCGTAAAACTTCTATATTTGTATAATATTAAACTCGACAGACAAATTTAATTAATAAATTATGAAACGTATTTTACATACATTGGCAGTTCTTTCAATGGTTCTTGCATTTAATACTGCAATGGCCCAGGGAAAAGCAAAAGTTGTTTTTGAAGAAAGTGAACACGATTTTGGTTCTTTTCTCGAATCAGCAGGAGTTCAGAAAACAACATTTAAGTTTAAAAATGAAGGCGATGCGCCATTGGTTCTATCAAATGTGCGTGCATCATGTGGTTGTACT
>DASQBW010000330.1:0-3022 GCA_035635015.1 Draconibacterium sp.
GGTTACACAACCAAGAAACAATGTAAATCTTTTCATGTTTTCCTGTTTTAGTAATTATTTTTTCGAATCATTCAATCGCTGCAACAATACAGCAGCAAATGCGCTCATTGATGTGTCTTGAACAATAACTTCATCCGGTAAATCAAGGTTTGATAAGGTAAAATTCCAGATTGCTTTAATTCCGCAATTCACCAGATCTTCTGCTACATTTTGGGCCACATCGTTAGGCGTAGTTAATATTGCAATTTCAACGTTAAGCCTATTTGATAAGTGAAACAGCTTGTTGTATTCAAGAATCGGTGTATTACCAATATGTTTTCCTATCTTTTTATGATCAACATCAAAAGCGGCTATAACTTTAATTCCCAGTGTTTGATGTTCCTGGTAGGCCATTAAAGCACTTCCCAAATTTCCTGCCCCAACCAAAAACGCTTCGTTAACGCGATTAAATCCTAAGAATTCTTCAAGCGCATGACACAGCTGGTAAGTATTGTACCCTACCCTTGGTTTTCCTTTTACTCCAGTAACCGCCAGGTCTTTTACTACCTGCGTAGGATCACACTTTAAATCTTTACCAATTGTTGGTGCCGAGATATTTAACACGCCTTGTTCCCGAACTTTTTCAAGATAAAACAAATAACCCGGCAACCTTCTTAAAGTTGGTTCCGGAACTTGCTTTGATCTTTTTTTAATAGCGCTCATTCTTTTAATGTTTGTCATTTATGACATTATAAATTTAACAAAAACTCTTATTAGAGAATTATTTCTTTATTTATAAATACTGCTTTTTACTAAAAAATTAACATTCAAATCACGGTATTTGTTAACTGCAAAGTGCTATTTACAATTTACAGCAAAAAATGGAATTTGAAAACAATACAAATGCACTTAAGGCGAAACAGATGAAGAGCGAAAAAAGAGCGCTTATGGAAACTGGAAACTTTTTGTTGCAATATTAATCAACGCAACAATTTATTGTCGTGCTCCGGAAAAAAAATGCCTGCGTCAATTCGGATTCGATCAAGCGTTTTTATCAGGTTTTCACTCATCTCCCATGTCATTTTGGGACTCTCAATCAAACCTGCATCCAGACATTCCATAACATGTTTTGCTTCGTATTGATACCCCATTCCCTGCTTATTTTCATTTGGGATTACTCGTTCGGTTTTCCCTTCCTTCCACACTTTTACATCGGTAGGCATAAACCACTGAGGTTGAAGGCTCACATAACCATCCTCGCAACAATAATCGGTTTGAATAGGTGAATGAACAGCAAAACTTGATGATAAGCTTGCCATTTCTCCTTTAGCATATTTAAAAATAATCTGAATACTCTCTTCACTTCCGGTAGAGCTAAAATCTACTAAGGTTTTTATTGAGTCAGGAACTCCCAATGCAGCCAGCGTGGCAAATACAGGGTAAATTCCAATATCCAGAAGCGACCCACCGCCTAATTTAATATTGTACAACCTTTTTTCTTCGATAAAGGGGGCATTAAAGGCAAAATCAGACCGTACCATTTTAATTTTGCCCAATTCTCCTGAATGAATTATTTCGAGTGCTTTTTGAAAACTGGGATGAAACATTGTCCAGAAAGCTTCCATTAAAAAGGTATTGTTGGACTTTGCAGCGGCAATCATTTGCCTTACTTCAGTATAATTCATGGCAAATGCTTTTTCACAAAGTACTGCTTTTTTATGTTGAAGGCACAATATCGTATGCTCAAAATGGTGAGAATGCGGCGTAGCAACATAAACCACATCAACTTTCGGATCTTTCACCATCTCTTCATAGCTGCCATAAGCTTTTTCAAAGCCCCACTCGCCGGCAAAATGCTCTGCCCTGTTAAGTTCGCGGGCCGCAGCGGCATAAAGTTTGGCATTAGGCAACAATTTTAAGTCGTTCACAAATTTATTGGAGATATTACCACAACCCAACACAGCCCAATTATATGTTTTACTCATGCTTTTTAATTTAGTTTGTAGCTTAAAAATACAAACTAAAAGCACATCTAAAAATGGTTTTATCCTTAAACCGTCTCAAACTTTAACTTTGTTGAATCAAAATACTTCTGGAATAAGGCAAACCGTTGTGATTTGCTTTGAGATCGTATTTCCTTAACAAAAGAAAAATGTAACGGGGAAAATTTCTCAATTTCGTTCAGATAGCCACCATCGTACCACGAATCGTTTAATCCAACTGATTCAATAATCATCATTTCAATGCTTCGATTCATTAAACCTAAAAAGTCATTGTTTTGTGCACTTTTAAAACAACGCATTTCGTCTAAAGCAACTCGTCCAAAGTGGATTGTCTTGTTCACAAATTTTTCCATATTTTCTGTATCCAAACATGAGAACATGGTTTTTGTAGCCGCATTTGAATCTTCTTTTACATCCTGAATATCGTCGAGAAGCTGCAGATAAACGCCGTAACCAAAAAGTGCACGTTCCTGTTCCTCTGTCAGACTTCCGGCCACAAGATAGCCATCGGCCAATACAGACGCACCGCCCTTCTCGAAACAAATATTAAAGATTTCAACATCAGACAATCCACTTTGTGAAGTTAATTTTAAACTATTGGTCTGACCTTGCTGAATAGCGTATAAACTCTCATAAACTTCAGGAAATCGAGTGCGTGGAAACTCCGTTTCAATCATCGAAATAAGCCGAAATAATTGTTGTTCAGAGAAATTAGCTGCTTCTGTTAATTCGCCATGAAGACGTCTGTTAAATCGTTCAGAAAAAATGATTTTTTCGCAACTGTCTTTTTCCGGGTCATCCAACAAATTATCGCTGTACGGATAGATCATCGAGTAAGCAAATACTGACGGAGTGATCTTAACCGGAACTTTTGCCATTAACTGAAGTCCATTCATAATCCACACATTACGCATACCCTGGTAGATATCTTCAGGTTTTAACTCCGGTCCGAAGTTGCGGGCCTTGTAAAAAAAGTCTTTTGAAACATCCTTAAATTCATCCGACAAGATAATGTCCAGATGGCCGGTATCAAAATCAAA
>DASQBW010000331.1:0-3781 GCA_035635015.1 Draconibacterium sp.
ATATTCAAAAGAACCTGGGAATTCTGGATGCCGAGGTTTTTAAGGCCTCTTTTAATCGTGAAAATTTATATTACGAAGTTCGCCCGAAGGTAAAAACCGAAACACAGATAATAAAATTCATTAAACAAAACGAAGGAAAATCAGGCATCATTTATTGCCTGAGCCGGAAAAAAGTAGAGGAGCTAGCCGAAACATTGCAGGTAAATGGCATCAAAGCACTTGCATATCATGCCGGTATGGATGCGGCAACCCGCTCAGGAAATCAGGACAAATTCCTGATGGAAGAAGTGGATGTTATCGTGGCCACTATTGCATTCGGTATGGGCATTGATAAACCCGATGTGCGTTTTGTAATTCATTACGACATTCCCAAAAGCCTGGAAGGTTATTACCAGGAAACAGGCAGGGCTGGCCGCGATGGCGGCGAAGGTCAATGTATTACTTTTTACAGTTATAAGGATATTCAAAAACTGGAGAAATTTATGCATGGCAAGCCCGTAGCCGAACAGGAAATTGGCAAGCAGCTTCTGCTTGATACCGTTTCTTATGCTGAATCGGCGATTTGCCGCCGGATTATATTGTTACATTATTTTGGAGAGAGATACGAACCGGAAAATTGTGGGAACTGCGATAATTGCCTGAATCCAAAAGAGCAGATTGAAGCAAAGAATGAAATTATTACAGCCTTAAAAGCCATACTTGAGGTAAATGAAAAATACAAAGGCGACCACATTGCCAATATTTTAATAGGTAACAGCACGGCAGCAATTAAGTCGTTTAAACATTACAAGTTAAAGTCGTTTGGAACCGGGAAAAATCATGACGAACGTTTCTGGAACGCTGTTTTCCGTCAGTCGATGGTTGCAGGCATTATTAATAAAGACATTGAAAATTATGGTTTGCTGAAAGTAACCCCAAAAGGGCATGAGTTTCTTGAAAAGCCTCATAGTTTTATGTTGGTGAAAAACCATGAATATGAAGAAGAAGATGACTCCGGTAACACAGGTGGAGCACCTTCGGGTGGCGCAAGTGGCGATCCGCAGTTATTCTCGATGTTGAAAGATATGCGAAAAAAGATGGCAAAAAAACTTGATTTGCCACCTTTTGTTATCTTCCAGGATCCCTCACTTGCCGACATGTCGATTCAATATCCGGTTACGATCGAGGAATTACAAAATATTCAGGGAGTGGGGCAGGGTAAAGCCCGTAAGTTCGGAAAAGATTTTGTTAAACTTATTAAATCGTATGTTGAAGAGAACGAAATTGAACGCCCCGAAGATTTAGTGGTGCGAACAGTAGCCAACAAATCGAAAATGAAAGTGTTTATTATTCAGAGTATCGATAGAAAACTTTCGTTTGAGGACATTGCCGACTCAAAGGGGATTGAGGTGAGCGATGTAATAAGTGAGGTGGAAGCCATTGTTAATTCGGGTACTAAATTAAATATTGATTACTACATTGATGATGTAATTGATGAAGATCATCAGGATGATATATTTGAATATTTTCGCGAGGCCGAAACCGACTCTATTCAGGATGCCTTGGATGAACTCGGCGAAGAAGAATACTCGGAAGATGATATCCGGTTGATGCGCGTGAAATTCTTCTCCGATATGGGAAATTAATCCAACTAATTCTTCCCAAACCTTATTGTTGCTTAAATTGTTATTTTTGCAAGCCTTTTTTATGTAAATAATAAAAATGTAAAATATGACATTAACAGTTCAGAAAGAAACAGATTACAAAGTTGCTGACATTACACTGGCAGACTTTGGCAGGAAAGAGATTGAAATTGCCGAGAAAGAGATGCCTGGATTAATGGCAATCAGAGAAAAGTTTGGCCCAGGCAAGCCGCTTGACGGAGTGCGCGTAATGGGAAGTTTGCACATGACGGTACAAACAGCAGTTCTAATTGAAACACTTGTTGTTCTGGGCGCTGATGTTCGCTGGGCAAGCTGTAATATATTCTCTACACAAGACCATGCGGCAGCGGCTATTGCAAAAGCAGGAGTACCCGTTTTTGCATGGAAAGGTGAAACACTGGAAGAGTACTGGTGGTGTACCCGCGAGGCAATGAGTTTCCCCGATGGAAAAGGCCCGCAACTGATTGTTGATGATGGTGGCGATGCTACCTTGTTGATTCACAAAGGTTACGCAGCCGAAAAAGATGCCAGCGTTTTGGATGTTGAAACGTCGAGCGAAGAAGAAAATGTAATTCTGGAGTTGCTGAAATCTACATTAAAGGAGGATAACCGGAAATGGCACCGTACTGTTGCTGAGTGGAAAGGTGTTTCGGAAGAAACAACTACCGGAGTGCATCGTTTGTATCAGATGGCTGATAAAGGTGAGTTGTTGGTACCGGCTATTAATGTTAACGATTCGGTAACAAAATCAAAATTCGATAACCTGTACGGATGTCGCGAGTCGCTGGCCGATGGTATTAAGCGTGCAACCGATGTTATGATTGCCGGGAAAGTAGTGGTTGTTGCCGGTTATGGCGATGTTGGTAAAGGTTGTGCACACTCGATGCGTTCTTACGGAGCACGCGTTATTGTTACAGAGATTGATCCGATTTGTGCACTGCAGGCAGCCATGGAAGGTTTCGAAGTGAAAACCATGGAAGATGCATTGACCGAAGGAAACATTTATGTCACCACTACCGGAAACTGCGATGTAATTACAGCCGAGCACATGGCACATATGAAAGACCAGGCAATTGTTTGTAACATTGGGCACTTCGACAATGAAATTCAGGTTGCTAAAATGGAAAAATGGCCGGGCATCGAAAAAGTAAACATCAAACCACAGGTAGATAAATATACGTACGAAGATGGTCACAGCATTTACCTGTTGGCCGAAGGTCGATTAGTAAATCTGGGATGTGCCACCGGTCACCCGTCGTTTGTAATGAGTAACTCGTTTACTAACCAAAGTCTGGCACAAATTGATTTGTGGGAGAACGACTACGAAGTTGGCGTTTATACCTTATCGAAAAAGCTGGATGAGGAAGTTGCCCGTTTGCATTTGGCGCAAATTGGTGTAAAACTTACCGAGCTTACAGATAAACAAGCCGCTTATCTTGGCGTTTCAAAAGATGGGCCATTTAAACCGGAACATTACAGGTATTAGAATAAAGACTTTTATACAATTAAAAATGGGTTTCACGAAATGGAATCCGTTTTTAATTGTATACCCTGAGGGTGTTTCCGTATAGCGAAGTTTTATATTGTTTTAACGGCGCAGCAGCCGGGCCTTTTGTTGGATAACCACCAATAAAAACATATTCCGATTCGCAGCAGGAACATTTGCCGGTAAGACCTTCATTTTCAACATGGCATGATGGATTGATCTCGTTTGTGCAAGTGGCGTCAAAGGCATAATATGAACCTTCCGTTTCGCAATAAACAATTACACCTCCAAAGCCGGCATTTGGCACATAAACCGAGTTGCCGGGAACAGTGAGCTCATTCCACAGCCCCAGATCAAGGTTCAGATTTACCCGCACATCTGGAATTTCCGAGTCAATTTCATCACAGGATGAATACATAAAAAAAGACAGTAGAATTAAAAACAAAACCTTCATCCCTGAATCGCCAGATTTCGCCACATTCTTTCCCCTTTGCATATTGTTATTATTATTACCCGTTGTGTGAATTAGATTGCATATTTTAAATGATTAATTGGTCTATCATTGATAAACCGATTAAAGTATTGTACAATTGTTAATGCAGTAACCTTTGATAATATTCTTGTTTTGAATCCCATAAATGTTTTTGCATAA
>DASQBW010000332.1:0-2699 GCA_035635015.1 Draconibacterium sp.
GTTTCTGCCGTATTCGGGATATACGAGAAAACAGTATTTTCATAGTCGTAATCAACAGCCTTTAAAACAATTGGCGTCAACAAACGCCCCAACTGTTTTCGTTCCTGATAAATAGACTTGTCGCTACCTCTCGAAAAATAAATACGTTCAAACGAACATGATTTTCTTTTATGCGGTACACGGATCATTTCCTTTGAAATCTTTCCGTCCTTTTTAATGATTAATCCTTCTCCGGGCCCAATTTCCTGCACCTCTTCTTCTTGCAGGTTCATTACAGTTTGAATCACCGGGCGCTCAGATGCAACAACAACGATCTCGTCATCGGCATAATAGTGTGCCGGACGAATTCCCCAAGGATCGCGAACTACAAACGAGTCGCCATGCCCCAACAAACCTGCCATAGCATAACCTCCATCCCAATCTTTCGAGGCGCGTTCAAGAATATTTTGAATATCGAGGTTTTTTTCTATCAACGGTGATATTTCGTTATTTCCGTAACCTTCATTTTTATACTTTCTAAAAAGCAACTGGTTCTCTTCGTCCAGAAAATGTCCCACTTTCTCAAGTGCCGTTACGGTATCGGTATAAGCTTTTGGATGCTGCCCAAGGTTTAACAACACATTAAATAACTCATCGGTATTGGTAAGATTGAAGTTGCCGGCTAAAACCAGGTTACGCGACTTCCAGTTATTTTGCCGCATTACGGGATGTGTAAAATCAATGCTGTTTTTTCCAAAAGTCCCATAACGCAAATGCCCTAAATAAAGCGTCCCGGCAAATGGGAAATTCTTCTCTGCCCATTCAGGATCGTTAATATCAACATCGTTGCGTTTTGCCTTTTTTAAAGGTTTGTTTACTTTATCAAAAACATTTTTGATAGGATTTGACTCAACCGAACGGAACCGGCTTATGTAAGGATTCCCTGGGTCGAGATCGGATTTTACACAGCAAATTCCGGCACCGTCCTGTCCGCGGTTATGCTGTTTTTCCATCAAAAGATACAGCTTGTTCAAGCCATATTTCCAGGTGCCGTACTTTTTATGATAGTAAGAAAGCGGTTTTAACAATCGAATTAATGCAATGCCACACTCGTGCTTAATCTGGTCACTCATACTGATTTTGTTTCAACAATGGAAATTTGATTACATCAGGAACAATAAAAGCAGCAGGATAATCATCTTGAACTTGCTTGTACAATTTCAATGCTTCGTTTTTGGTTCTAAAATTGCCAACTCGAACACGGAAATTCGGTGCTATAAATTTTATTTCAACCGGAAAATCGGGATACTTTGTAAGAAATTCGGTTTTGATATTTCGGGCTTGTTCTCTTGCGTTCAAACTTGAACTAAAAAAGATTTCAACCCGGTAACCACTCATCCCCTCTCTTTTTTGGTTCTTTTCTATGTCCCATTTTAGCATCTTGTCTAACCGTGCGTCTCTGTTCACGTTCAACCCCTCCAAAATTGCAATGTCTGTTGTATCAACAGATAACTCTTCAGAATAATCAACCTGAGCGAACGAAAAAACTGTGGTCAGCAGACCAGCTAAAATCAGCAAAAAAGTCCTCATTGTTCCTTTTTTATTGAGTGGGCAAATATAAATTAAAAACATCTAAAACACGAACGGTTTTTATTCACATTACATTGCCTTTAATCTTTAAGTAATATGAACAAGGCAAAACACCACTTTTAAGCTGTTAATATTTTTATGTTTTTAGAATTTAAAACTTAGAATAACTTTGCCGATAAGAAATACAGCTATTTGCATTATGGGAAATTTAGTAGACGAATTTGACAGCTACCGCGAAAAAATGAATGAAAAAATTCTGGCTTCGAACAATAAAGTTATGAAGCGGATTTTTAGCCTCGACACATTAACTTATCAGGAAGGAGCACTTGGAGCAAATGTTAAGGAAATGCTTGGACTAGCCACATCGCTGGTACTACGCTGCGATGATTGTGTAAAATACCACCTGGGAAAATGCAAGGAACTAAATGTAACTACCGACGAAATTTTTGAAGTATTTAGTGTGGCTAACGTAGTAGGCGGAACAATCTGCATTCCCCACACACGAAGAGCTGTTGAATACTGGGAAGAACTAAACAAATAAAAAAAAGATTAAACAATTTGAGATTAATTTGTTATTATTAAAACCTAAAAGAGTTGTAATATGAGTAAAATTTTCGCGATCACATCCTCAGGCAAAACAGAAAAATCGTTTCTTGACCTTCGTTTTGGGAAGTGTGAATTCCTTGTACTTTTTGACGTTGAAAAAAACCAGTATTCCATTGAGCCCAACAAATTTATTGAAGAACCGCACAGTGGAATTAAGCTAGTCGACTTTTTAAAAGAACAGGGAGTAACCACAATTGTAACCGGAGAAGTGGGGCCAATGGTTAGCGAACGTCTTGAGAAAGACAAGTTACAACTCGTATTATTACACGAAGAGCGCATTCGTATTGACGAAATAATGGATCGAATAAGTAACTAATACAAGCCGGGATTTATAAAAGGCACTATAGCCAGCTCAACAGCTTGTTTATAAAGTGCTGTCCGGTTTATTCTATTCCCTGTCAGCAATCCAACTGCGCCGGTTTTTTGTTTCGAATTTTTCTGCTTAAACAGAATATCGTTGGCATCGCCCAACTCATATCCCTGAGCAATTAGTTCGGCTATTTTCGGTGGCAACTGAAAAGTTG
>DASQBW010000333.1:0-3528 GCA_035635015.1 Draconibacterium sp.
GGCCGATACCGGCTCGAAAATGATTCACATCGGGCGTAACACCAAATCAACAATTGTTTCGAAAGGTATTTCGGCAGGAAAAAGTGACAACTCGTACCGTGGTTTGGTAAAAGTAATGCCAAAAGCTACAAACTCGCGAAACTTCTCGCAGTGCGATTCATTGCTGTTGAACGATACTTGCGGTGCACACACTTTCCCGTATATCGAAGTTGGAAATAAATCTTCGGTTGTAGAGCACGAGGCAACTACTTCGAAAATTGGTGAAGACCAGATTTTTTATTGCAACCAGCGCGGAATCGATACAGAAACTGCAATTGGAATGATTGTTAACGGTTACGCCAAAGAGGTGCTGAATAAACTTCCGATGGAGTTTGCCGTTGAGGCTCAGAAGTTACTTCAAATCAGCCTTGAAGGTAGCGTAGGATAAACAAATTTTAAATAACTCAGGGCAAGAGTTCAAGCTCTTTCCCGCAACAGTATAGGATTAAAGATGTTAAAAATTAAAGACTTATATGCTTCCGTTGAAGGAATGGAAATCCTGAAAGGAATCAATCTTGAAGTTAAACCCGGCGAAGTTCACGCAATTATGGGACCTAACGGTTCGGGAAAAAGTACACTTGCCAACGTGCTTGCCGGAAAAGAAGAATATGAAATCACGCACGGAGAAGTGATTTACGAAGGAGAAGATCTTTTGGAAAAATCTCCTGAGGATCGTGCCATGGACGGAATCTTTTTAAGTTTCCAGTACCCGGTTGAAATTCCGGGTGTACCAATGGTAAACTTCCTTAAAACTTCGGTTAACGAACACCGCAAGCATAAAGGATTAAAAGAACTTACCGCCGGCGAGTTCCTGAAACTCATGCGTGAAAAAATGGATTTGGTTGATATGCACACCAAATTGACCAACCGCTCGGTAAACGAAGGTTTCTCAGGAGGTGAGAAAAAGAAAAACGAAATTTTCCAGATGGCACTGCTCGAACCGAAACTGGCTATTCTTGACGAAACCGATTCGGGACTTGACATTGATGCATTAAAAACAGTAGCCAACGGAGTAAACGCGCTAAAATCGCCAGAAAGGTCGACAATTGTAGTAACCCACTACCAGCGCCTGCTCGATTATATTGTACCCGATTTTGTACATATTCTTTACCAGGGAAAAATTGTAAAAACGGCCGGAAAAGAACTGGCTTTCCAACTGGAAGAAAAAGGGTACGACTGGATTAAATCAGAAAACGAAAATTAACATGAGCGTTTTAGTTGACAAAGCAGATTTATCGCTAAAATATACCGCACATTACAACGAAGTAAAAGACGAGCTTTTTGCCAACTCGTCCGATATTTTGAACGCTCAACGAAAAAAGGCGTTTCAGAACTTTGTTTTGCAGGGTATACCAACGCGAAAAAATGAAAATTATAAATACACCAACCTGAATCCGGCATTTGTGCCCGATTTTAAATTCATCCATTCAAGGGAAGAAAAGAAAGCCGATATGGGCGAGGTTTTTCGTTGCGATGTTCCGCAACTGAATACCAACCTTGCACTGGTTTTTAATGGTTGGTTCTACAAAAACGAAACAGAAAAAGGAGATCTTCCGGAAGGTGTGATTCTCGACAGCCTCGACAGTATTTCCAAAGAAAGACCTGAGTTGTTGGAAAAATATGCCAGCCTGGCGAATGTTGAAGAAGACCCGATGGTGGCGCTGAACACCGCTTTTGCCAAAGATGGTTTTTTCCTTTATGTTCCAAAAAATGTAGCAGTAGAAAGTCCTATTCAGATCATTAATCTGTTGCAGGACGAAAAAGATACATTTTCTACGCAACGGAATTTTATTCTTGTTGAAGATGGTGCAAAAGTTCAGGTGTTGTTATGCGATCATACGCTAAACCTGAACCAGTACCTGAATAACTCGGTTACCGAAATTTTTGCCGGCAACAATGCTGAGGTGGAGTTTTATACGCTTCAAAATCAGCACAACAAAGCCACAAATATCAATTCGGTATTTATCGATCAACAGCGCGATTCAAGAGTTACAACACACACCGCGTCGTTACACGGCGGTTTAATTCGTAACAACCTGCAATTTGCGTTAAACGGAGAAAATGCAGAGGCGCACATGTTTGGAATGTCTTTTATGGACAAAAAACAACATGTCGACAATTTTACGCAAGTTATTCATGCAGCGCCGCATTGCGAAAGTAATCAGATCTATAAAAATGTGCTCGACGAAAAATCAACCGGTGCTTTCTCAGGAAGAATACACGTGGTTCGCGATGCACAAAAAACAAATGCTTTCCAGCGCAACAATAACTTGTTGTTGACCGACGAAGCTACCATGCAAACAAAACCTCAGCTGATTATTGATGCTGACGATGTAAAATGTAGTCACGGTGCAACAGTTGGCCAGATTGATGAAGAAGCATTGTTTTACCTGCGTGCCCGCGGTATTAAAGAAGACCAGGCACGCCTGATGATGATGAACGCTTTTGCCCACGAGGTGGTAAAAGAAATCAAGCTGGAGCCATTGCGCGACCGTATCGATGAATTGGTTGACAAACGCCTGAAAGGTGAAGTTGCCCGTTGCCACGATTGTGCTTACCAGTGCGATTGCTAAAGATAGATCGACTGAACAGGTGAACCGCAGTCACCTGCTCAGTACTTTACAAAGTCTATGAATTACGATATCGATAAAATAAGATCATATTTCCCCATTCTTCAGCAAAAGGTATACAATAAACCACTTGTTTATCTCGACACTGCTGCTTCGGCGCAAAAGCCAATTCAGGTTTTAATGAAACTGGAACAGTTGCACAACGAATATTACGGAAATATTCACCGAGGAGCGCACTACATGGCCGATAAAGCAACGGTTGAGTGTGAAGAGGTACGCGATAAAGTGAAGGAGTTTATTAATGCTGCTTCGCGCAAAGAAATAATTTTCACAAAAGGTACCACCGAGAGTATTAACCTGGTGGCCAGCAGTTTTTGCGAAAAATATGTTTCGGAAGGAGATGAGATAATCGTTTCGGAAATGGAGCACCACTCCAACATAGTTCCCTGGCAAATTGAAGCTGGAAAACGCAAAGCCAAAATTGTGCAGCTTCCATTTAACGATACCGGCTTGCTCGAGATTGAAAAACTACCGGAACTGATCACTTCGAAGACAAAGTTGATTGCCGTTAATCATGTTTCGAACGTATTGGGAACCATAAATCCGATTGCCGAAATTATTGAAATAGCACACAAAAACAATGTGGCCGTTTTGGTTGACGGAGCGCAGGCATCGGCACATATAAAAATTGATGTGCAAAAACTCGACGTTGACTTTTATGCTTTTTCGGCACATAAAGTTTACGGACCAAACGGAGTGGGTGTTTTATATGGAAAAAAGAAATGGCTGGAGGAAATGCCTCCCTACCAGGGCGGCGGACAAATGATATCAGAAGTGTCGTTTGACGGAACTACCTTTAACGATTTACCCTACAAATTTGAAGCAGGAACACCCAACATATCGGGGCTGGCAGCTTTTG